>JAQUVR010000020.1 GCA_028693335.1 Candidatus Iainarchaeum sp.
ATTATGTTAAATAGGTTAGAGTTTATGAGAAAAATAAAAACAAAATTAAAAAAAGCATATAAATCTAATAAAGAAGGAACAATAGCAATTATTGCAGCAATATTTGTATTGTTTAGTGCAATGATAAATCCAATATTTTCTGTTGGCATCTCATTTGCTGCTCTTATTGGATATTCTGTATATTTCTTTTCAAAAAAATAATTTTTATCAGAAAATATGTGTTTTTAAACATATTTTAAGAATAATATATTTATAGTTACACAAATTTTTAAAAAAAAAAAGAGGATGAAAATATGTTTGGATCATTTACTAGATCTTGGCAAATAACTAAATTAACATTTAAAATCATGAATAAAGATAAAAGATTATTCTTATTTCCAATATTTTCTGCAATTTTTTCCACATTATTTGTAATTTCTATGATACTACCATCAATTATTTTACCAGGAATTACAACAAATTCAGTGGGTTCTGCAGGAATAAGTTTATTATTAATTTTTGGACTATATTTTGGTTTAGCATTTATTGCAACATTCTTTAATGTTGGTGTTGTATATATAATAAAAAATATATTAGAAGAAAAAAAACCAACGTTTAAAGAATCAATAAAATTTGCATTTTCAAAAATAGGATTAATTATTGGTTGGAGTTTAATTTCTGCAACTGTTGGATTAATCTTAAGAATTTTGGATGAAATTGCTGAAAGAGTTGGTGGAATTGGGGAGATATTTATTAAGATATTAACATCAATGATTGGTGGACTTTGGAGTTTTATTACTATCTTTGTTGTTCCAGTAATGGTTTATGAAAATACAGGGCCATTTAAGGCAATATCTAAATCAGCAACAACATTTAAAAAAACTTGGGGAGAATCAGTAATTAAAACCGCTGGACTTGGAATCGTTGAGATATTGTTTATTATCTTAGGTGTTGTTGCAACAATATTTGGTCTGATCTTGTTTGTACCACTTGGTGGAATTGTTACAATGATATTTATTGTTCTTATGGCAATATATTTTGTTTTTATTTTGTGTTTTTTTAGTGTTGCAAACAATATTTATAATACAGCACTATATGTTTATGCACAGACAGGAAACATCCCATTAGGCTATGATGATAGTATAGCCCATTCTTTTGAAAAGAAGAAAGAATAAAAACCTTTTCTTCTTTTTTTCTTTTGATTACTATGAATGCTTTAGATATTTCTGATTTTGAAATAAAAGAGATGAACGATTATACTTTAATAACTCATAAAAATAGTAAAGGAAACACAACATCTTTTGTAGGGTTAGAATTTTTTGGTAAAAAAACTATTGTTGCTATATCTGTTGATGCAAAAAGATCTCTTATGCACAATAGTTTGTTTTTTTTAATAATTAATCATCAAAAAATACCTACTGAACTATTAGAGATGGCAAATTTAATTACTGGGGATTATTATCACAAAGATAAAAAAATAGAAATTAGAAGCACCCAAGGAAATAATAAAAAATTTTTTAATGAAGTTGTATCCATATTTAAAAAAACAAAACCTGTTTTAAAATCGAGAAATTTATTTCCAAGAATAAAACCTCAAAAAATAAAAAAGAGACTCTTATGAAACCACCAATGAAAAAAGCAAAGATAGATTATCATCAATTTATAAGAGAATTGTCTAATCATAATCAAGGGAAAAAACCAGAACTACCAAAAGAATTAGAAAACAAATTAAGAAAATTAACTCAAGAAGAATTTCATGATCTAAGACATAATGGCTCATTTGCAAGAATATTTGAAAAATTAAAAGATAGTTTTGCAATTCAAAGAATTGAAGATCATATTAAATCTAGACAAAATAACAAGGCAGTGCGTAATTTTCATATAATAAAAAATAAATCAAAAAACAAAGGCGAGCGAACATTTTTAGTTTATAAAGATGGAGTTCTTTATAGAAATGTTTCTCCAGGTACTTTTTTTATTTGGAAGAGATTACTTGACAAAAAAATTTCTGTTGAACCAATTGTTGGTGGTGCTAGTAAAGCAGAAATAAAAGCTCTTGAAAAAATAGGTTGTTTTTTAGAAGAAGGAGATTTATTAATAAAATCTGAACCTGTTGGGGTTTCTTTTGCCTTACATCCAGATCACCCAAATACAAGGGTTAACACTTTAGAAACACTATTGAAAAGCAATTTAGTTAATAAATTAACTACAGATCAGAAAATGAGTTTAACAAGACAAATAATAAAAACAATAACTAGTGTTTGGCAAGAAGGGTATGTTCATAAACACCCACATCTTGGTAATTGGGCTGTTGAATTTGTAAAGGGAGAACCAAAAGTTACATTGATTGATATGGATGGATTGAGTAAGATTAATTGGGGTCATCTAGCAACATCTCCTATTTTAGATCATGGTCAAGTAAAAGAAATAATCAAAGAACTAAGATTACCAAGAGAATATTCAAAAATTGCATATTCTTTATTAGATAAAAAATTAAGCCAAGTAAGTAAAAAATAAAATAAGAGAATTACTAATGTTAAAATTATTTAAAAAAAAACCAAAAGTAATGAAATATGAATCCTTTTTAACAGAACTTAGTAAATATAATCAGGGGAAAAAACCAGAGCTACCTAAAGAACTTAAAAAAAAGTTAGAACAATTAAGTCAAGAAGATTATAATAGACTAAAAACAAATAAAAACTTTTCAAGAATATTTAATCAATTAAAAGACACTTTTGCAACTCAAAAAATTGAAGATTCTATTAAATCTAAGGAACACAGAACAAGAATAAGAAACTATCATGTAATAAAAACTCAATCTCTGCGCGAAAATTTTTTAAATCCTGATCCAACATTTTTAGTTTATAGGGCGGGAGTGTTATATAGGAATTTGTCAAATAAAAAATATCAATTATGGAAAGAATTATTAGATAATGGCATATCTGTTGAAAAAATAATTGGTGTAGCAACAGAAAGAGAAATAACAGAATTAGAAATGGCTGGTTGTAAGTTAGGTCCTGGAGAAATAATGGTTAAATCTAAGGCTGCTGGAATGACTTTAGATCTACATCGTCAACATCCAAATCCAAAAATAAATACTATTAGCACATTAATAAAAAGTGAACTACGAAAAGATCTTAGTATTGATCAAAAAATGAGCATAGTGCGTCAAGTAATAACAACAACAAGTCAAATTTGGGATTTAGGTTATATGCATTATCATCCACATTTAGGAAATTGGGCCATTGAATTTAAAAATGGGCATCCAAAAGTTACATTAATAGATTTTGATATGATTACAAAGATATATTCAAAAAAATTTAATCAAAATCCATATAATTATGATTATCAATCTTTAAATGAAATAATTAGATCTTTTAATCTCCCAGAAGATTACAGAAATAAGGCAATTAATTTATTAAATAGAAAAATAAAAAAAGCAGTAATACGAAAATAATATTTTTGAGGTGAAAAATATGATAGTTGGAATAACAGGGTTTTTAGCATCAGGAAAAGGAGTAGTATCAGAATATCTTAAAGAAAAAGGTTTTATAATTTATTCTTGTTCAGATGAAATAAGAGAAGAATGTAGAAAAGAAAATATAGAAATAACCAGAGATAATTTGCAAAAAACAGGAAATCTTTTAAGAGAAAAATTTGGGCCTAATATTTTAGCAAAAAGATTATCTGATAGAATAAAATTAAAAGGTTTGGAAAATAATTATGTTATTGAATCAATAAGAACTGAAGGAGAAATTAATGAATTAAAAAAATTATCAAAATTCAATTTAATTTTTATAGATGCTGATGAAAAAACAAGATATCAAAGAGCGAAAGAAAGACTAAAAGAAAAAGAACATATTGATAGTTTTGAAAATTTTTTAGCTTCAGAAAAAAAGGAAATGAATAATGCTGATCCAAATGCTCAAAATCTTTTAAAATGTAAAGAATTATCTGAATTTATATTAGATAATAATGGATCAATTGAAGATCTAAAACACCAAATAGAAGATCTTTTATTAAATATTCAAATAAAACAAAGAACAAAACCAGATTGGGATGAATATTTTTTAAAAATTGCAGAAGTTATATCATTAAGAGAAAGTTGTATTTCTGCAAGAATTGGTGCAGTTATAACAAAAGACAATGTAATTAAATCAACAGGATATGCTGGTGCACCAAGGGGAACAAAAGACTGCTTTGAAAAAGGATATTGTCTTAGACGAAAATTAAATGTACCATCTGGTCAACAATATGAACTTTGTGCAAGTGTCCATGCAGAGCAAAATGCAATAATTAACGCTGCAAGAGATGGTGTCTCGATATTGGGTGGGACACTTTATATTGTTGGTAAAAAAACTTATCAAGGATTAGAAAAGCCAATAGATGCATTTCCTTGTTTTATTTGTAAAAAAATGATTATTAATGCAGGCATAAAAAGAGTAGTTTGCTCAACTGCTGATGCAAAATATAAAGTGTTTTTGGTAGAAGATTGGGTAAGAGAATGGCAAAAAGAAGACATTATAAATGACAAGGATAAATATGGTACAAATTATTCAAAATAATTATTTAGAGAATATAATTTTATCATAATTTCTATTAACAATATTTTCCATTTCTTTTAATGTTGTTAAATATTCTCTATACATGTTTTCTAAATGTTTAAATTTGATTTTAATATCTGGATTTAGAACATAAGAAACATTTATGCCCATTTTTTTATATTTAAACATCTGTGCAATTTTAATTAACATGTTTTGAATACTTATTTTTGTTTTTTTCTTAGAAATCACTCTGTATTTCTGGTTAACAATTTTATTTATTACTTGATTTGCAAGTTTGAAAAAAAGTAATTTCGTTTTATTTACATTAATTTGAGAAATATATTTTTTTGTATTCTTTTTATCATATTCTTTAATAATATTTTTTAGTAATTTTTTTGGGAAATAGGGAATAATAATTTTGGCTTTTTCAAATTCTGCATCTAAATAACATTCACAGATTGAATGTTCTATTGAATAATAGATGTTTTTTTTGTGAAAATAATTGTGAATATTTCTATCTAATAAAAAATGAGAAATAAATCCAATTGCAAAACAAATTTCTTTTTTTGTTTTTGCATTAATTAAAAGTTTTTCTCCAAAATCTAGTCCATTATTGTCTTGATGAAGAAAATGACTTAAATTAGGATATTTATTATAATCTTTAATTTGAGTAAAATAAAACAAATCCGGATAAATTGATCCACTCATTAAATAATTAAGATCTTTTTTTGTAAATAATTTGGGGTGTTTGTCTTTAATTTCTTTAATAAGTGCCATGTGTGTTAATATGCTTGCCATCTGTTATCTTTTTTTAATATTTACTGCATTATCAAAATTTAATGCGAAAAATTTCTTTTTTGCAATATTATATTCATTAGTTAGATCATATAAATATTTTTTTTTAATCTCTGCTTTTGGATAAATTATTTCATTAATGTCAGATTTCATTTTAATTGCGTGTTTTTTACCAAAATGATACATTAAAACATCTAAAAAATAAACTTTTTTTGAATTGTCTGTGTTTCTGTATTTTTTTGTTACTAGGTGTTTTTGAATTATATTATTTACTATAGAAAAATAATATCTTCTTTGTAAAACACTTGTAAAATAATTTTTAGAAATTTCCGGATATTCGTGTTTTAGTACTCTGTTAATTAATGCTTTACAATATTTTGGCACAGGAATGTTTTTATTTTTAAATTGTGCATCTAAGAAAAATTCACACACTGTGTGATAAACAGATTTTTTGATTTTTTTTTTTGTAAGATAACCGTGGATTTGATTATCTAAAATAAAATGTGACATAAAACCAATAGCAAAAGATCTTTCTTTTTTATTTTTACTATACTCTAACATTTTTTTGCCAAACATAAATCCATTTTTGCCAGTGTGCCAAAATCTGCTTAGATTGTCATCAGGTGTGTGATGATAACATAAAAATAAGTTAACATCTGGAAAAACAGCTCCAGAATATAGATAAGCTTTATCTAAATGTTCAAATTTTTTTTTTTGTTCAACTAAACTTTCAGAAATTAATGAAAGGTGGGTAATTATTCCGGCCATGGTGTATCATTTTTTAATAAAATATTTAAATAAGAGTTAACATAACATTTTAAAATTATTAAAGTTTATTTATTTTCCAGAAATAATTTCAATTACGTCGTTGTTTTTTAGTAAATGTTCTTTACCAAGAAGCATTTTTGTTTTAACATCAACAGCTTTTATAAAATTATTACCAAAATCAGTATGTAATTTATAAGCAAAATCTAAAGTTGTTGACTTAGGGGGCATTAAAAAACAATCTGGCAAAACATTTCCATTTTTGTCTTTTAGGCTTTTAGTTCCTCCAGGGTATATTGCCATATATTTTAATACCTCAAATGCTACAAAATCCACAATTTCTTGGACGCCAGTAGATTTGTGTTTATCTAATATGTTTTTTTGAATAAATTTTAATGCTTCTAATTGTTTTTCAGGTATGTCCTCTTTTAATATTTTAAAAGAATTTGATCCTGGTAAATATTCAACAATTTTATTTTTGTCTGCTGACTTTAAAGCAAGTTCTGCTTCAGCACAGCAACCAATTATTTTTATATTTGGAAATTTCTCTTTAATTTCATCTAATTTTTTATTATTTGTTAATAAATCTATTTTGTTTGCTGCAATAACTATTGGTTTAGTTTTTTCTCTAATTTTTTTAGTGAAATTTAATAATTCTGTTTCACTCCAAGAGAGAACATCTTTATCCTGTAGATTTAAACTTTTTAATGATTGATCTAATATTTCTTCATTAACGCCCATTCCACTCATAAAAGACAAAAGGGTATTTAATGTTTTTATTTTTCTAACTTGTTGTTCTCTTCCAAGCTTTTCGAAATTCTTTTTAAATATTCCAAGTAGCCAAGTTTCTATTTCAGTCAATAAAAAATCAATTTCATTTGCTGGATCATAACTACCTAAGGGAACTGGTCTTCCTTCTTCATCAGTAGATCCAGAAATATCTATTACTTGTATTAATGCTTGTGCTTGATATAAATCGGTTAAAAATTTATTACCAAGACCTCTTCCTTCACTAGCCCCTGGAACTAGTCCAGCAACATCAATAATATCTACTGGTATAAATCTTATATGTTCTTTACAAAATCCATGTCTTGGGTTACATTGAGTATTAAAAAAACTATCAACACAATTATTTCTAACAAAACCAATACCTTTATTTGGATCTATTGTAGTAAATGGATAATTTGCTGATTCTGCATCCATTAATGTTAATGCCTTAAAAAATTTAGTTTTTCCTTTATTGGGTGCGCCCACTAATCCTATCATCATATATAATCATTTTAATCCATATTGATTATTTGCAAATTTAGTAATTGATTTGATTTCAACAAGGTTCTCTTTAATTAGTTTATTTACTAAATATCTTGCGCCTTGTCTAGTCATTTTTAATTTTTCTGATAATTCATTTACTGTTAAATTTGTATTTTTCAGTTCATATAATATTTTTTCTTTGTTACCTTTTATATATCTTTTTGGTTTATTTTGTCTTTTTATAAATTGTTTTATTTTATCGCCTTTAAAACCCAAATCAATTTCAGGATATTCTTTTAATAAATTACAATAATCAGCATAGAATTTGCCTAATCTTTTAGATAGAATATATAAACAAAATATTCCTTCTTTTCCTGGTTTTATTGTGCTTATATAATTTAAGTCATTACATAGATTATGTAAATCTGTAATTAATTCTTTGTTTTTTAATCTTATTATAATTAAATCTGAATCTATGTGTCCTTCATCTATAATAATTCCAATTAAAAATGCTAACTTGTGTTTCCAATTTTTATTAAATAAGGCTATCGGTATTCTTGCGGTTTCTGATTTAAAACTATTTGTATTTAAGTTATATATTTTAAAAAACCACTCAGAACAAGTAACAGGAGAATATATTTTAGTTGTTTTATCATTTTGGATATAATCTTTTTTATAAATTACATTTCCAAAAATACTCTCGATTTTTTTAAGATATAAAAATCTATATTTTTTATTAAATTGACGATATCCAAAATAAGGAGTTCTGTTTTTACCATTTATTACAGTTCCGTCTCCAATGTGGTGAGCAATAAGCATATCAAATACTGGGGTTATTTTTATTGGCAATTTTGGATTAATTATCATATTTTTGCCTTTTCTACTTTTATAGGCTATAATGTTTTTTTGTAATTGTTTATTCGAAATATTTAATATTTTACAAAGAGACAATATTATTTCTAGATCTATAAAAGATTTGTGTGCTTTTTTTAATTTGACACAGAAAGTAGAAAAAGGGCAATTTGTATATTTTAATAATTTTTTATAGATTTTTTTTTTATTTTTATATTTTTCAGATATTTTTTTATTTATGAGTAATAAAAAAGCTTTTTCTAATTTTATATTTATTTTTCCCTCAAATTCCCAAATATTTACTATATAAGAATTTTTCATTATTTATCTTGTTTATTAGATTTATATAATAATTAAATTTATTGATTTAATTTTTTAAGCTATTTTTTTAATTGCAAAATATTTTAACCAGTTAAAGATTTTCCAACAATTCCTATTAACACAATTAATCACAAAAGTTATAATTTTTAAATAATTAGTATTTATATAATATATATAATAATAGAAAACAATATAAAAAGATAGAGATCTTAAAAATGTCAAAACCAAAAATAAATAGAATACAATTAAGACAGCATTATTTAGATATAGCTGGTTTTGAAAAAAAAGAATCTATGTTTGTGAAAGTTCCTGGAGAAAAAGAACTTGTTGATATTTCTTTTAAAAGAAAAAGAAATAATATCCAGATGAATAATAAAAAATTTAAAGCACATATAAGAGAAATGTGTCAAAAATTAGGAATAACCCCTGAAGAATATGGAAAAAGATTAACCATCATACACACACATAGATTTGATGGATCTAAAAAAAAATTGAAAGAGAATTACCCATTAACTTTATTTAGTATAGCTGATTTTGCAGATTTTTTTGCAAATCATTTAATTTTTAATACCAGAAAAGAGATTTCTGTTTTATATGATATTAATAAAAGAGAACCAATGGGTTATACTTTTATTAGTCTAAGAGAACCACTATTAGGAATTTTAAAGAAACTAAAAATTAAAGCATCAACTCTAAAACCATTTTTAGAACAAAAAAATGGCCTGGCGTTATATTCTGAATTTCTTTTAGCAATTGATGAATATGAAAATAATTTTTTAAAAAGACTTAGAAAAAAAGATCCAAATTTAGATTCTAGTGTAGCAAGGTATCTTTTAGCTCAAGAATTAGGAATAAATTTAAGATTTTTGGCTGAAGAAAATTATTATTTAGATAAAAATGATCTTTGGTTTCATAAAAAGAGCTAATTGATTTTTTTATTGCGTATATTTTTGTGATATTAATGCTTTTAAATGGCTTTAATCTTTAAAATAAAGTCAAAAGTTGCTTTTAATTTCAAAATAACGGTAATTAAGGCAAAAAAGATAAAAAAAGAAAGATTATTGCTTTTTTTTAAAAACAAAGCAAAAAACAGCCAAATCTGACAGATCTATTTATAAACCTTGTGGTGCATATTTTATTTATTCCCTCTAAACTTTTTTAGAAGGAATTTGACCGTTTTTTACAAAACACATTTACGGGATGAAAGAGTTGGTATTAGTTTGCACTACGTGTAAAAGTAATCATTAAGGTAATTATTCTAAAATATGTGATTTCTTACACAAAACTTTGATTTTATATAGAGCCAATTAATGGATAACTTGGCTTGTAGACCGATGAAGAGCGTGGCAAGCTGCGATAAGCTTGGGGTAGGCGCATGCAGCCTTTGATCCCAAG
>JAQUVR010000021.1 GCA_028693335.1 Candidatus Iainarchaeum sp.
CCAAGACAAGTAATATCTGGAGCAGATAATTGCGTTAATCCAGCATCTTTTATTAAAACACAAGGAAATCTGTTTTTTATGGATTGATAAAGTTCTAACAATTCTGTTTTTGATTCAATCTTTAAAACAACTTTCTTCTGACCATAAGTAAGCCAGTCATCAACAGCTCTTGGATCTTTTTTAGAAGTAAGTAAATAACTTTCAATTGCAGCATGCCCTGCTTGTGCAGCAATTTTACCTTTGCCAAGTTTTAGATCATTTCTTACTATTATTACTTGTTTGTACATATTTTTCTAGAAAGAATATTTAAAAAATGATGAAAATTATTCATCATCATCAGCAGAAGCCTCTTCTCCACCAGTTACAACACCTAAATAGGTTACTGTAAAAGTTGTTTGAAGTCTTCCCCACATTGATGTTATTTGCTTAGTTTCGTTTAAATAAAGTATTGTATTAAACTCATAACCTCTATGTTCATTTTTTACTAAATAATGTCTATCATATTCTATTTGTGCACCATTTGATCTTACATTTGTTAATTTAAAAATATAAACTCCATCATGTAATCCAAATTCTTCTCCTTCAGACACAATAGCTTCTGTTTCTTCTTTTGTGTTTTTTGTTGGTCTTTCCATATCAGTTACTTTTTTTATTATATGAAATTTTGCTTTCATGATTAATCCTTTTTCTCCATATATTTTGAAATTTTCTAAAAATATTTATATCTAATAAACATAAGGATAATAGGTTTATAAATATAATTATTTTTACCAATTGATAATAACTTGATCAGTTCTAAATTTTGAATTTATTTTCGTATCTTTTAATTTCATTCCATTTTTGTAATTATGAATGTAGTGTTTAAGACCAAGATCTGCAATTATTAATCCATTATCAACACAAACAACCATTGGTGGAATAAAAAGTTTTATTTTGTTTTGTTTTGCAAAAATTTCTAACATCTCTTTTAATGCTTTACTTGCTGCAACTCCACCGATCACCATAACTTCTTTTTTTTTTGTGTAGGAAAGTGCTCTATCAGTTACTTCTAAAAGCATAGCATAAGCGGTATGCATAAACGAATAAACTAGTTCTTCTTTTGGATAGTTATTTATTATTTTTTTAGAATGTGTTAATAATCCAGAAAAATTCAAATCCATTCCTTTTACAGAATATGGTAGTTCTATATATTTAGATCTATCTGCCTTAAAATAAATTTCATCTAAAACAGGTCCACCAGGAAATCCATACCCAAGATCTCTTGCAAAGCTATCAAATAAATTACCTATTCCAATATCTAGTGTTTCTCCAATTATCTTATACCTGTTTTCATCTTTTGCAATTATTTGTGTGTTTGCTCCAGAGGTATAAATTATCAAAGGGTCTTTTGCTTTTAAAAGGGTTTTGCCAATTTCTATATGAGATATACAATGATTAACACCAATTATTGGTTTATTATATTTAATAGATAAAGTCCTAGCTAAGGTTGCAGAAACAGAAAGACATGGTGCAAGACCTGGCCCTTGTGAAAATGAAATAACATCTATATCTTTCATTTTTAATTTTGCTTTTCTTAATGCAGATTCTAAAACAGTTATAGCATTATCGTAATGAAAAATAGAAACATCAAATGGTTTTAATCCAACACCTTCTTTTGAAATAAATTGCATCTTTTCATTAGAAAGAATATTTCCGAAATTATCAATTATTCCAACGCCTATTGTGTGAGCAGTACTTTCTATTCCTAAACAAATTTTTTTTGACATAATTATTTTTAATTAATATTATAATATCCAGAATATAGTTCTTCAATTGTATCTACATTTGTATATTTTGGATATATTACTCTAGATATTGATGCTTGACAATCACAAGTACCAGCATTACAACAATTATAAAGTGGCCTATATTTTAAATAATCTGGATTTCTTGGATTACATAGTTTGTCATAGACTACTGGAATATTATCTATATCTTTAAATTGACAATAATACCCATCAAAACAAGGATAACAATTTTTCGTACTTACCCAATAAAGAGTGTTATTTTTTTCTATAGATGTATAATCTTCTCTTGGATTTAATGTAATTCTATTTCTTAATATTCCTTGAGTAAATGTTATATATTGATCTAAATTTACTGTTTCAACAATAGATCCATTCATATGAAGTATCTGATTTCTTCTGGAAGCAACATCTCCAAGATACAAAACAACATGAGTAAATTGTCTATCTCTTCCATTAATATCTCTTGCTCTTATTGGAATATTGTTTCTATTTAACACCAAATTATTTTCTGTTTGTCTATAAAGATAATTACTGGTTGGTAAATAAACACCTAGTATTGTTCCAGGAACTAATTTTAATTCCCTATTACTTTCTTTTTCCCAAATAACATTATTTTCATATATTAGATCCCATGCATTAGCTCTTATATAATTTAGACCAAAGACCTTATTTGCAGCTGTCACTGCAACTTTAGAACATAAAAATGTCCCCCCAATTGCCATATCATGACAATTTGGATTAGAATCATCAATAACACAATTATATTTTAAAATATCAATATCAGACATTCTTTTTTCTCCAAGAACAATATTTTTTCTAATTGGTAGTGGACACATTCTTGTTAATAAATTTTCATTTGTATTATATGTTAAAATATTTACTGACCTTGAACCAATTCCAAGAGGATCATCACCAATTGTTTGTGCAATAATAGATTCATCATATTCTCCAGCAAAACATTGTCTTCTATATGTTGATTTATAATATGTTGAATAATTTGCAATTATTCTTTCTTTCATTTCTGTATTATCATATCTTGTTGTTTCAAAAATTTCTTTTAAAACTATATATTTTGCCATTTTTACTGCAATTTGAACATCTGCATTATTACCAACAACCCCTTCATAATTTCTAATTCCTAATTTAAATTTTATTGGACCAGAAGTATATTTATATGAATAACAAGTAGCATAAAATAAATCTACAGAGTCTTGGTGCGTTCTAGAAAAATTTGCAGAATTAGAAAGAATATTATTTATAACAAATGGTCTAGTTGAGTTTGCAGATTCTGATTCTATAACTTTAAGTATGTTTTTATAAATTGTAGCTCCTAAAATAGCAGACGCATATGGGTTTGTATTATCTCTTATCGCTGTTTTTAATTGATTAAATTCAGCATCAGAATCAATAGTGTTATTTTCCCCACCAAAACGAGAACCATATCGGTTTCTTTGTATTTCTTCATTTATTGTAAAAAGATTTGCGGATCTTAAAGAATCACTTAAAAATCGTCCAGGTCTTGTTCTTGTTTCTGTTGACAAAACTACATTGTTATACCAAACAGGGCCTATCTGAGCAACTCCTCTAAATAGTCTATCTCCACTAATTACTCCAATTCGTCTATTTTGATTACTCCAAACAGTACACCCTGATTCTGCTGACATCATTGCAAAATATTGAATAGTTTGTTCTTCAGTGAAATTAAATGCACTTGCAATTTGAAAAACAATTTTTAAAAAATCGCCTTGACAACCTTGATAATCTCCTAAAACTTTATTTATTTGCCCAGAAATTAATCGTTGTAGTGCAATTTTTCTTGATGGTTTTAATTCGAAATCTTCTAAATAATTAGCAATAACAATATCATAACTTGGCTGTGAGGCTGGTCTTGCCGGTGTTGCCGGTGTTGAGGCAAATACTGATATAGAACTCATTATTAAAAAAATAATTATTAATATTAAGAAAATTTTTTTCATTTTGTTCACGCTCTCGCTCTAAATAATATATATTATTATTTACAAAAATTATATAAAACCACTATCTTTTAGGCAAAATTATTTCAACCAACTCATTTTCATATAAATATTCTTTTATTGGAAAAATATTTGCACCGTCTTCTTCTAAACTTATTATTGATTCAACACCATCTATCTTTCCAATAAATAAAACAACATGAGTATATTTTTTTGTATCTAATTTAAATTGGTTTATAATCTGATTATTATTTTTTGTAATAATTCCTAAGATCGCACCTTCAGGGATATCACTATAATTAATTTTTTTATTTATATCTCTATTCCAAACAACAATATTATTTTCTTTCTGATTTAAAAGCCAAGCGTGATCTAAGTCATAATCAACAGCATAAATTTTCTTTGCAGCAATTACACAAAATTGAGAACAATAATTTGTTTCTCTAACATATATCTGTTCACAAATTTGACCAAGTTTACAATTACCTATTGCTTTAATTATTTCAATGTCTACTACTCTTTTTGGATATATTATATTTTGATTATTACTTTTTATATCAAATTTATTAAATATATCAAAAATATCATAATTAAATATTATTGGAATTTTTGCTAAAATATTTGTTTGAAAATTATATAAATTTAAAATATCAAATTTATTCTGATTTTCAAAAGTGCTATTTTGATCATTGATTTCTTCTGTAAATCCAAAACTTAGTAAAAAGATTAGTAATATTAAAATTAAAATTTTTCTCAAATATTTCAACCATTTTTGTAATTTTAAAGATATTATTAATAAAATGTTTATAAATTGATTTTTTAAAAAAACCACTAATATTTTAATATTATTCTAAACATTAATATATTATGAGCATAAAACTATATAATACACAATCAAAAAAAAAAGAAATATTTAAATCAGAAATACCTAATCTGTTAAAGATATATGTGTGTGGTGTAACTATTTATGATGATGTGCATATTGGTCATGCATTTTCATATATTAATTATGATATTTTGATTAATTATTTTAAACATTTCTTAGGATATGATATTCTTTATGTAAGAAATATAACAGATGTTGGCCATTTAACAGATGATGGAGATTATGGTGATGACAAAATTGAGAAAAGAGCACAACAAAGAAAAATGCATCCAATGGAGTTAGTTTATATTTATAGCCATAGAATGTGGAAAAATTTTGATGCAATTAAACTATCTAGGCCAAACCTTGAACCAACAGCATCAAGTCACATACCTGAAATGCAAGAGTGGGTTAAAAAAATGCTTGAAAATGGTTTTGCTTATGAAGTAAATGGAAATATTTATTATGATATTTCTAAATTTAGTGATTACGGAAAATTTGCAAATAAAAATATAGAAGATCTAGAAAAAAACACAAGATTTGAAAATGATCCTAATAAAAAAAATCTTCAAGATTTTGCATTATGGATAAAGGCAGATCCAAAACACATTCTTAAATGGCCATCTCCTTGGGGAGAAGGATATCCTGGTTGGCACTTAGAGTGTTCTGTTATGGGAACTAAATATCTTGGTGAAAAATTTGATATTCATGGTGGTGGAATAGAACATGTCTTTCCACATCATCAAAATGAAATTGCACAAAATTATGGATATTATAAACATCCAGTAGTAAATTATTGGGTACACACATCAATGCTTATGGTTGAAGGCAAAAAAATGGGTAAATCTCTTGGCAATTTTATAACTATTGAAGATTTTTTAAAAAAACATTCTGCTGAAAGTCTAAGATATCTCTTTAGTACAGGACATTATAGAAAACCACAAAATTATACTGAACAAGCAATATTGGATTCAAAAACTGCTATTGAAAGATTAAATAAATTTATTAAAAGATTACAAGCAGTAAACAACAGTAAAGATAGTTCTTTTGGTAAAGAAATTATTGAAACAACAATTGATAATTTTAAAAATTCAATGAACGATGATCTAAATACTCCTTCTGCATGGGCAAGTATCTGGATAATGATCAAAGAAATTAATAAACTTATTGATCAAGATAATTTAACTACAGAAGAAGCAAATAAAGTTCTTGATTTTTTACAAAAAGTAAATTTAGTGTTTAAGGTTTTTAATTTTGAACAAGATAATAAAGAAGAAAATGATAAAACAAAAATAAAAAAGGACGAAATTGAAGAATTAATTAAAAAAAGAGATAATGCAAGAAAAAATAAAAATTGGGAAGACGCAGATCTAATAAGATTAAATTTAGAAAAAAAAGGAGTAATATTAAGTGATTCCTTAACTGGAACTACTTGGCATTATGAATAGGATTTTCTATTAAAATTTCTTCGGTATTATTTTCTTTAATTATTATAAAATCCACATCTTTATTTTTTAATTCTTTAAAATAATAATAAGCTAATGATTCCATTCCTTTATAATTTTTTATTAAAGAAAATAAATCCTCATCTCTAATTTTAAAATTAAAATCTTCTAATTTTTTTCTTTCAAGATTAAGATCTATACCCTTGATTCTTCCATTTATAAGTTCGCCTTTAAAACCAAGCCCAACTATAAATTGTAAAGGATGTTTTTTATGACTTAATGTCAAATTTGCATAACAGATTGCTTTATTCATATTACTTTTTTTCTTTTCTTGTATAGATTCCAAATGCAACATCTTTTACACTAAACCCAGCAAGTAATAATTCTTCTGGTTTTGGACCGTACATTTCTATTATTTCTGGAATATATTCACCAACAAATTTAATTTGTTTTTTTCTAACTAACATTTTTGCAACATCTAATTCTTTAGATAAATCTGCTATTGCTTCTTTATCAATTTTTGCTTTTTGAGAATTAGTCATTTTTTTTAATTTTGTATTAATTGTTTCTACTTTTCTTAAAATCTCAACATATCTTCTTTCCATCTCAACTAATGTTTTGTTTACTAATGGTTTTTTAGATCTTGGGATTTCTTGTATTTTTTTATTATCCATTAATTCTTTTCCTTTCTGATATTGTGTTTTTGAAATTGTTCGTTTTGCTGGTCTTTTCATAATTGTTGGCATATTTTTCTATCTCCTAGTGTATCCATTAATTTATTAATTAAAAATAATAATATTAAGCATCAGATTAATTTAAAAACATATTTTCTACAATAATTACAAAAGTAGATCTATGCTCATTTTAAAAAATTAAATAAAATTATAATTTAGAACTACAAACAGCAATATAATTAAAATGATCATAAGCAAAAGGATCTTCCAATCTATCATTTAAATTAAATATGTCTGTATATATTTGCCCATAAATATTATCAATCTTAAAATATTTTGATAAAATCTTTTTAAACTCTTCTAAACTAAATTCAACAACATGGTAAGGAGAACCATGTGGTTTTCTTGGAGTTGATATTATTAATCTTCCATCAGTGGTTAATACTCTCCTTATTTCTTTTAAAAAAAGATCTGGAGATTTTATATGTTCTATTCCTTCAAAAGAAATCACTACATCAAAATAATTATCTTTAAATAATTCCATATCTTGTATATCGCATACAAAAAAACAATTTTTATCATTACTGAATAATTCATTGGCATGATCAATTGCTGGGGGGAATATATCCACCCCATATACTTTAGTAGACTTCTCTGTTAATAATCTTGTACCATATCCACTACCACAAGGAGCATCTAAAACCACATCATCTTCTAAAATAAAATTTAATGCAAATTTATATCTAGCTAGATGACTTGGCTCAGCAGCTTCTACTGTCTTTGGTGCCTGTCTTTCTTTATCTGATTCAATCATTGTTTTCTCCATTTATGGTTTATATCTTACCATTGTTCTTGGAAATGGTATGGTGTCTTTTATGTTATCTACTCCAGTAATATAAGCAATCAATCTTTCAACACCCATTCCAAACCCAGCGTGTGGAACAGAACCATATCTTCTAGTGTCTAGATAAAATTCATAATGTTTTGGATCTTCTCCATCGTCCTCTAATCTTTGCTTTATCTTTTCTAAGTCTGGTTCTCTTTCACTAGCTCCAATAATTTCACCATATCCTTCTGGCCCAATACAGTCAAAACCAAGAACAACTTTTGAATCATCTGGATCTTCTTTCATATAGAACGCTTTTACAATTTTTGGATATCTGGTTACAATTACAAAAGTATCATGTAGTTTACTTAATTTATCTTCTTCAATTGTTCTAAGATCTTTTCCCCATTCAACATCCATATCTGCTTTTTCTTTTAAAAGTTTTAAACTTTCAGTGTAAGTCATTCTTACAAATGGTTTTGAAATTGCAGTTTCTAATAAATTAATGTCTCTTTTTAAAATTTCTAGATCTTCTTTGTGTTTTTCTAAAACTGTTTTAATTACATGTTTTATTAATCCTTCGCCATAATCTTGCAATTGCTCAAAATCAATCCAAGCACCTTCCATTTCAGCATGCCAATATTCTGTTAAATGTCTAGATGTTTTTGATTTCTCTGCTCTAAAGGATGGTGCTATTGTGTAAATCTTGCCCAGAGAAAATATTGCTGGTTCTGCATATAATTGCCAAGTTTGTGCTAAAAAAACACCTTCTTGTTCAAAATAATCAACCTTAAAAAGAGAAGAACCGCCTTCACATTGAACTGATTGAAGTATTGGTGATTGATATTCATAAAATCCTTCTTTACGAAAATACTCATGAATTGCTCCAATAGCTGTTGATCTAATTTTTAAAATTGCTGTCATTTTTCTGCTTCTAAGCCATAGATGTCTAACATCTAATAAGAACTCTTCTGAGAAGTCTTTTGATATTGGATAGTTCTCTGATTTTCCAATTAATTTTAAAGAATCTATATCAATCTCATACCCTTGTGGAGATCTTTCTTCTTTTCGTAATTTTCCATAAACAATTATTGATGATTCTATTCCAAGAGTTTTTGCAAGTAAGAATTCTTCTTCCTTTAGTTTTTCTTTTGCAGCAATCAATTGAATAATTCCGGTTTCATCTCTTATTGTTATAAAGATGTTATCTTTTTGATCTCTTATTCTATAGACCCAACCTCTTAAGGAAACATCTCCTTCTTTTTTATCTAATATTTCTTTTACTGATAAATATTTTTTCATAATTTTTTTCACATCCTTTATTGCTTATTAAATAATGGTTAACAAATATATTAAAAACAATTCATTTCTCTAATAGATCTAATTATTTTAAGATCTAGAGAAAATATATGCTAATAAAAAAAGATTTTTTCGGCCTTACTGGCCATTAAAGTTATTGATAACTATACAAAATTTTGATTTAAAACTAGATTTTTCTAAAACTATTTTGTATATCATAAATAAAATAAGAAAAGAAAAGTATTTAAAAGAGAAGGAAA
>JAQUVR010000022.1 GCA_028693335.1 Candidatus Iainarchaeum sp.
TGATAATTATGTAAATTTAGGTAATAATTCTGTATTTAATATAACAGATCAAGTAACATTATCTATTTGGATGAAAATGGATGGATATACAGATTATGATACCTTCTTTTGGAAGACAAATTCAGGGATATTAGGAGACTTAGGTAATTATGGTTTAAGTATGACTAATTCTCAAAAAGGGCGTTTTGTTATTGGTAGTGTATACGCTATTTCTACTTTGGCTTTTCCAATAAATACCTGGATACACATGGTTGGAACATATGATGGTAATTATCTACGATTATATAAAAATTCTGATATCGCAACTAATCCCGTTGCTAACACTGAAAATATAAAAATAAGTGTTCAAAGTTTAACTTTGGGAATAAGAAAGTACAATTCTACTTTTGGTTATCCTTCAAATGCAATAATAAGAGATGTTCAAATATATAATAAGGCATTAAGTCCAAAAGAAGTTAGATTGCTTTATACTATGAGATAATTTTACACTAATTATTGGACAAATAATTTTTGCTATTTTGTTGAAAAACAAAATTTAAAACTAAAAACCCTTAAAATTCACTTTTTTTGTCTGTAACTCCTTTTAAAACCTATCACAAATAGATTTAAATATTGTATGTATTAACAATATCTTTATATTTCCTTTAATATTAAAAAATTGGGGAAGGAAAAAGTTGTCTTTGATAAAGGGGTGATACACCATGGCAGCAGCAAAAAAGAAAAAAGCAGCACCAGCAAAAAAGAAATAAGTTTCTTTAATTATTTTTTTTATTTTAATTATTTTTTCCTTTTTTTTAATTTTTAATACTTTTTCTTTACTAAAAATATATCTGGTTTTAAATGTTTGCTAGTATTATATACTTATTAATAGTTTAATAATATTTTAGTCTTTTTATAAAAAAGACGGTGATTTGGGCTATGATGAAATATGAAAGAAAAATGTGTAATAATTGTAAATTATCTACACTACATAGAGTAGATGATGAAACTGGAGAAAGTGTTTGTCTAAAATGTAATAATGAACCAGTAAAAGTTAAAGATTTTAGATTTAAAACAAGATATTAATTTATCTCCTTTTTCTTTTTTTAATAAATAACTTTTTATAACTTTTTTAACACATGAATTTGTATGCCAGACACTAAAAAATACAATGAAATGATTTTATTAGTTCATCCTCTATTTTCAGTAATTTATGGACCAGTTATTAATTCTGTTTTAAATACTAAACATAATGAGCTTTCTGAATATATAATAGATAAGGGTATCTATAATCAAAAACCAAGAACAGAAGAAGAAATTATAGCATTTATACAAAACAGTAAAGCTTTGCAAACAAGATTAAAAAAATCACTAGCTGAATATGGTAGAAGATTATTAGAGTATAAAAAGAAACCAAATACAATGGTTATTATTTTTAAAGCATATAATCCAATAACAGTAGATAAAATTAACGATCTAGAACTATCTAGATTAGGAAATGATGAAAAAAGAAAAAGGTATGAAACTGCTGAAACTATTTTTCAAAATATTTATGATAGTTTAACTAATAGACTTATAAATTTTGCAAAAAGAGAACTTGGAGAGGAAAGAGTTATTGTTAGTGATTATTTTTTTGAAAGATCTAAAAGTCCAATAACACCAAGACTAGTATCAAAATTAGAACCAAAAATAAAATTAAGATCTTTTGGCGAATATTCAAATCGTTGTGTAGAAGAATGGGGAGAATCTGTTTATTTAGAATTATTTAAGCGAGGTATTAGATCTGACTTTAAAGTAATTAGATCATCTTCAATTGTTTCAGAAACAGAAAAACCACATAAAGAGATTAATGATAGATTTTTGTTTGGACATGATAGACGTGTACAAAGAGAAAGAGAAAAAAAACAAAAATTAAGACTAAGAAAACATTTTGTAAAATAATTTAGAATAAATCTTTAAATTCTTCAATAACTTTTAACATAGTTTCTTCTTGATCTTTAAATAATAACCAGTCTTTAAAGTTATCTTTATTGAACCATTTAATATCAGATATTTCTTCTGGTTGTAATTTAAACTTATAATTTTTAGTAGTTATTTTTACAATAAATATATGTCTTTCTTGACCATCAAACCAGATCTTTGTTTCTTTAAATTTTTTTTCACTCATGTATTTTGGCCAATCATATTTGTCTATATATTTACTTTTTCCAAGAATTTCTAAAGTATTAGGATCTATACCCAGTTCTTCATTTAGTTCTCTTTTTAGGGTTGTTATTAGATCTTCATTATTTTCAACACCGCCAGCAGGAATCTTCCAATAATCTGGTTCTGATGGATCTTCTTTTGTTGCAAGAACCATTAAAAATTCTTTATTTTCGTTTATAATAAAAGCTGATACTCCTATTCTATAATTCATATTTTATCTAAATGAGATAATCTTTTTAAATATAACAGATTTATTAAAAAATACAAAAAAACTTTCTAATAGATTTTATAAATATAAAAATATTTAAAATTTATTTATGAAAGGTTTTGGAATAATTATTTTATTTATTTTTATTCTTTTAACTGGTTGTGTTTATTCTTTTGAATATAACGATGTTAGAGAAATAACCATAAATGATTCCTTTTTTGATCTAAATATTTTCATAGATTTTGGTTATTATAAGATATCTGATTCTAATAATCAAGTAATAGATCAATATAATCTTTTTGAAAACATTGATCTAAATCAGATTGTATTTAATATAGATTCAATAGATCATAGAGAAAAAGAATATAATTTAGTTATAGATGAAAATATTGATCTAAGAGAAAAAGATTTTTACTTTGATCTTAACAATTTAACTATTACTGGATCTTTAAAAAAAGTTTTTGATTTAAATTTAGAGATTACTAATTTTTATAAAAAAGAAGATCTTTTATTTATAATTTCTGACACTAATCTTTTTGTTTATAGATATGAAGATAAGGAATACAGATCTATTTTTAGAATTGACACTAATCAAACAATTTACAATTTAGAATATTTATTTTATTTAGATAAGAACTATTTATTTTTAGCAAACGGATCAAATGGAGTTGGGATCTATGAAATTGATTTTAATTCTTCAGAAATTGCACTAAATCTTGGACGGGCTGTTTTTTCATTTGATGGTTTTGATTATGATACTAGTTATATTTATTTTTTAGAGAGTGCTCACAGTGGATCTTATTTGTTTTCTTTTGTAACTAATTTAATTCAATTGCGATATGTTTTATATGATTTGAATGGATTGATAAATAATAACAATTATATCGAAAATGGTTTTATTCTTGGTGGTGCATTCTTTCCACAAACTATTTGGCACAATCAAGATCTAAACAGATTAATTATTCCTCTTAAAAATTCAACAAACACAGGAAAAATAGACTTTATAGATGAGCCATCAGGATTAGCTATCTTTTCTAGTGGACAATTTTTAGGAATCTATAAGGACCTAGATTCCTTGTCTAATAAGGCTTTTTCTCTTAACACAGATAAATTAAATGTCTATAACAAAGATTCAATCGGTGGACCAACATCTCCAATAAAAACATTAGATCTAAATTACTCTGCAAGATCTTTTACAATTAATAAAGATCAAAATAGATTCTTTGTTCTTTTTGATAATAATATTCAAATTTTTGATTATAATTATGAAGATAATAATTTTTTATTATTTAAAACCATTTCAGAAATTAACACAGATCTAAATAAAATAGTTTACAATAATAATTCTTTGATTATTACAGAAGACCAGAATTTTACAAAAATAAGTTTAGATCATAATTATTCTTTAAGTTTTTTTATCCCATTTCCAAAAATAAATGATCTTTCTATTACTCCTCAAAATATCAATTATTCTTTGTATAATTCTTTTTTAGGAGATCTGAATTTTTCTTTTATAATAGAAGACTATAATATTCTAAAAAACGACTCTAATTTTTTACCATTATCTTTTGATCTTAACCTTACAAATGAAAACAAATCTATATCTATTCTAAATGATCAAAATATAGATAATAATATTTGTACTAATGTAGACCTTACTACTAAAAGTTGTAATGTTGTGTTTAATATTAAAACTATTAATAATATCCATAATCTTACAAACGGACAATATCAATTAAAATTAATAACAAATAACATTTATTCAACACCATTAAACTTTGATCTGACTCATTCAACTGGTGGTTCGGGTGGATCAAGTGGTTCTGGTTCAGCTCCATCAACAAGTCAACCAAAAACAGATTTTTCTCCTAACAAATATACTGAAATCTTAGACTTATTAAAATTAAACTATTTTCAACAAAAGCAATTATTTGAAAGATATTTATTAAATTTTCCAAATCTTAATTTTGATCTTAATTTTTCTGATATCAATTTTTCTAAAAATTATGATCTTTTGCTAGATAATTATAATAATTTACCTAAACTAAAAATAATTGACATAAATTATTCACAGAAAGATCCTTTTTTTAATAATGAAGATTATTCTTTTGTTTCTTTTAATAATAAAAAAATAACACAATTATTAGTAATTTCAGATACTAACAAAGAATATTTGTTTGTTGAAATTGATAACAATAACGATCAATTAATTCTTGATCATTTTCCTTATTTTGTTATTGCAAAAACTAGTTTTCCAATAACTAGATTTGATAATAATTTTATTTATATAGAATCTAATCTAAATTATTTGGTTAATATAAGTTATAAAGACCAAGTTAGTTTTAATACCATAAAAATAGAAAAAATTTCTAGAAATAAAGAAATTCTAGAAAAAGAAATAATTTATAAAGAAGAAAATGAAAAAACTAATAATAATAAATTAATCTATATTGGCGCAAGTATATTTTTACTATTTTTTCTTGCTTTTAGATTTAGGGGTAGACTTTTTTACTAGAACTTTTTTTTTAACCACTGGCTTTTTAATAACTTTTTTGGTTGCTGGCTTTGTTACTTTCTTTGCTACTGGTTTTTTGGTTATTACTTTCTTAGCAACTGATTTTTTAGCAACAACTTTTTTAGCAACTGGTTTTTTAGTTGTCTTTTTTTCTAATTTTTCTAGTTCAATTTCTAAATCTCTCAAGATTTCTTCTAGTTTTTTTTCTTCTTTTGTTTTGATTGTTGGTTTTTTTGTTGTCATAAAAATAATAAACAATAATAAGATTTATATATTATTATGCTGATAGTATTTTTATGTTAAACATAGTAATAATTATCTTTTTAATTTTGGGTTTTTCTGTTTTGTGGTTTTATTTGATTTTTACAACCTATAATAAATACAGAATTAGACATTTAATAAAAGATACTCCAACATCAAAAATAAGATCTGCAGCTATTGGTTTAGTTGAACTTAATGGAAAGGTTATTGCTGATAAATATCTAGAAACACCTTTTTCTAAACAAAATTGTGTTTATTATGAATATTTAAAACAAGTTTTTTATAGAACAGATAAATCAGCTGGCTGGAGAACACTAGCTCATGAAAAGAAACATATAGATTATTATATTTATGATGATACTGGCAAAATAAAAGTAAAAGCTGATGAAGTAAAATATGTTGTGAGTCCAAAAATTGCAAAACTGGTTTTAGCTCCAAGATTTAGTGTAAAACAGATTTTTGAAATATTAAAAAATCCAATAATTACTCCAGAACAACAAGGTTCTATAGAAAATAAGGAAATTAAAGATATTGAAATAAAAAATGGAAAAGTTAATGAATTTGGTTATTATTATCCCGGAGATCTAAGAATAATTGAAAGATTTTTAGAACCTGATAATCAAGTTTATGTTATTGGAACTCTTGGTAATGAAGATAATAGTGATCAACATATAATAAAAAAAGGAAAATATGAAAAAACTTGTTTTGTTTCAGATAGTTCTGAAGAACAGATATTAAAAAAATATAATCTTGAGTTTATTTTGTTGTTAATAGTTACAATTATTATAACTTCTTTACCATTAATATATATATTAAAATTAATTATAAGTGGTTAAATATGTTGCTAATTGTTGAATTATTTGTTTTTTTGTTAATTGTTTTAGTTTTATTTATTTTTTATATAATTTTTATTTATAACTCCTTAGTAAGATTAAAAAATAATATTACAAAAGCATGGAGCAATATAGAAGTTTTATTAAAACAAAGATATGATGAGCTTCCAAAGTTAATTGATACTGTTAAGGGTTACACAATACATGAAAAATCAGTATTAACTGATCTGATAAAAATAAGATCTGACTACAAAGGTGCAAAAGATATTCATGATATTGCAGAAATTAATGATAAAACAGATGATTTGATTAAAAAATCTTTTCTTGTTTTTGAAAAATATCCAGATCTAAAAGCAGATGGTAATTTTTTAAAACTTCAAAAAAGAATTTCTGAAATTGAAAATATGATTTCTGATAGGCGTGAATATTATAATGATGTTGTAACCATCTACAATACTAGAATTGAGCAAATACCATATAATCTTATAGCAAATTCATTAAAATATAAGCCAAAAGATCTATTTGTTGCAAATGATTCTGAGAAAAAGAATATTAGGATCTAATATATATATTTATAACTTTTTTGTCTTTTTATTTTCTTATTATGCTTTTTAAAAGATCTATCTCCCCATTGATCGCAACAATTTTATTAATAGTTGTCTCAGTAATATTGATCACTGTTGTTTTAACCTGGGCAAAAGGCTTTACACAAAGCACAACTAACAAAGCCACAGATCTTTTAGATCAATCCAAAGAAATTCCAAGAACTGGTGTTTTTTGGCAAACTTCTCTTTTAGGAGATCAATTGATTTTAAGAAATCAAATTAATGATGATATTGAGATTAAGGGTTATAAGATCTTATCAACTGATTATAATTCAGATTATTTTTGGCTAAATAGTTATAGGCCTTTAGAAACTAATATAACTTTTAGTCCATCAACCTTAACTCCAATCACTTTAGTTTGTGTACCAACTAATAAATTTTATTTAGAATTAATAGATATCAATGATCAATCATATACTTTAGAGATCAACCCAATAAACAACAGATCATTTACTAGTTGTAATACTTTTAATGTACCTTTGTGGGAGTTTGAAGAATTGGATGGTTCTTATACAATAAATACATTTACAAAATCTTCTGGTAATTTAATTAATAATGGAACTTTTGATTTGGATACCGGTTGGAATAAGAGTGGTGATGTTCTTCCGACAATATCTGGAGGCACAGCCAATTTTAACAATTTAAATAACAATGGTTATTTTTATCAAACAAATGTGGTTCAAAATAATAAAAAATACAGAATTTCTTTTGATGTTATTAATTATTCTTCGGGTCAATTATATCTTCGTGTTGCTGGACCCAATAGTCAACAACATGCATTAATTATTGACGATGATGGGCATTATGATGTTGATGTTTATGTTGGAGTAGATGTTGTTTATGCAGACACATCAATTAGGTTTTATGCTTTGAGTGCTGGTAATGGTTTTGTGGGTTCAATAGATAATATCTCTGTTATTGAAATAGATCCATTAGAAACAATAACAGATGGAACCAAATATCTAGAATCAATTATTACAGGAAACCTTTTAATTCCAAGTCCGACAGTTTATGGGACCTGGGAATTTGATGTTTTTACAAATGTTGGATCTTATTCTTCTTTTTTTCTAAGTAATTCTGATTTAACAACAGAAGGTTATTCAATTGATTTTGGATATAGAATAAGATTATATCGTTTTTCTGGTCCGGTTGTGTTATTTTATACAGATCCAAGTTTTCCAATGAAAAACAATACTTGGTATAAATTTAAAATAATTAGAAAAACAAATGGAGAATTTACTGTATTAATAAAAGGTGCAAATTTATCATCAACTCCAAATTATGGTGGTTGGTATTTAGTGCCCACAAATAATGGGATAAACCCAATTATAGATAACACACACCAATCATTTACTAACTTGATATTGATTTTAAGGGCAAATGATAGAATTGCAAACATAAAAATTAGTCCGGAGATTGATCAATGATGTTACACAAAAGATCTGTTTCCCCATTGATCGCCACAATATTATTAATAGTTGTAAGTGTAATATTGATCAGTGTAATATTAATTTGGGGAAAAGAATTTATTACAGATACAACAAATACAACAAATAATTTATCAGATTTAAAAAATTTTGAATCTAATAAAGGTGTTTTTTGGTTTAATTCTATAAATGGAAATAAGATTTTTATAAAGAATACTACTAATAAAAATATAACTCTTAAAGGATATTCTATTATTTCAACAGAACACACTGGTTCTTGGACAAATAATTTTTATCCATTACAAGAAAACATTAATTTTTCAGAATATTCTCAATCTCAAATAGAAATAATTTGTGTTCCTGATAATCGTTTTGTTTTGGATCTGATTGATATTAATAATAATCATTATCTTTTAGATATACCAATTACTGGAAACAGAGAATTCATTCCTTGTGATTACTATTCTGTTCCTTTTTGGTTATTTTCTGGAGATCTCGATAATTATTCAATAAATCAAATAGAAATTAATTCAGGAAATCGTGTTTTAAATGGAGGCTATCTTAATTCAACAGATTGGATTGATAGTGATGAAGATGGAACTCCAG
>JAQUVR010000023.1:0-3295 GCA_028693335.1 Candidatus Iainarchaeum sp.
GAAGCTATGTTTTTTGCATCTGTGGAAATGTCTAAAAACTGAGAATTTCTTAAAAGATAAATATCAGAAATAATTTTTTCTGCAATATTTTTTGCAGAGGTTGTTGTTATTAATCTATTTATTGAAATACTTTTTTCTTGATTTTTTAAAAATTGAGACTCTATAAAAACCCAATCACCATCAATAAAAAAATCAACAGGCCTATCATTTTCTTTTATGGTGATTTCTTCGTCAATGATTTTTTTAAACATTTTTATTGGTTGATTAGTATCAAATTCACTGATGTTTTTGATGTGCCAGGTTTCTTTAAAGATCAAAAGATTTTCTAATACTTCGGTAATGCTTATGTTTTTTGTATATTCAAATATTTTTTTATAATAAAGAATTTTGTTTTTTTCTTCTGTTGTGTACTGGATTAATTCGCCATCAAAGTAATATTTTTCTAAATCTATTGGATCCATCAGTCCAAGATTTAGTGAATCTATTATTCCAACAACCTCATTTTCAACAACCGTTTCTAAAAGACTTTTGTCTATTGTGAGTTCAATTATGTTTGTTATTACTGTTTTGTTGTTATTATATTCAATTTTGTAATAGTTTGCCCCAGGATATATTTTTTCCAAGCAAATATTATTTTCCCTTATGCTTAAAAGATCTGTTTTTGGACTAATTTTTGAGTGTTTGTTTGTTACACATATTTTTTCAAAAACAAAGATGGTTTTATTATAATAATTTAAATAATAATTGTCAATAAATTCTATTTTTATTTTATCATAAACATCTTTTTTTATTTCTTCGTTTAAAACAGAATCAAATTCAGTACTAATTTTTTCACAATTGCTAATTCTTACATCAATATTTATTATTTTTTCTACATTTGATTTGTTTTTTTCAACCTCTATTTCTTCTTTGTAATTTATTATTTTTAGTTCTGTTGTTGAGTCCAATTCAAATTTATTTATTTCAATTATCTGTAATAATATTTTTTCTATTAGTTCATTATAGAGTGTGATTTTTTCATTATTTTCTAAGAACCTGTTTAAATTATATATTATTTCTTTACATTTAGTTTCGTCTATTTCAGTTAGATCAAACCCAGTGATGATTCCGTGCTCTTCTATTTTTCTAATTTTATTTACACAATCATCTATCTGATAATTTCTTTTAATATCTTCACACAATTCTATTTTTAACAAA
This sequence comes from Candidatus Iainarchaeum sp., assembly GCA_028693335.1. GTDB lineage: Archaea > Iainarchaeota > Iainarchaeia > Iainarchaeales > CSSED10-239 > JAKQTP01. The sequence goes on from JAQUVR010000023.1 coordinate 1,198, forward strand.
TAGTTTTGCTCATTCTTGTATTTTTTAATAGTTTCTAACAAATATTGGTTTTGACTATTTATTTTTTCAATAGCAAGATCACAATCAAGAATAGTTTGTGCTTTTTGCAAATTATTTATTTTTGTTATTTCTTTGTTTTCTTCTATTTCTATTTTTAACTCTTTTACTTCTTTTAAATATCTCCCAAATCCAATCTGTTCATTTCTGTATTTTTCTTTTAATATAAAATAAGAATTGAGTTTTTCTCCATCAAGATGTTCTTTGTCATTTTCAATTTCTTTTTCTAGATTTTTAATTTTTTCTTTTGTGTTTGCGATGTTTTTTATAATTCTGTTATTAAGTTCACTAAATTCAATAAAACTAGATTTTTCAAAACCAAGTGTTTTATCTAAAAATAAATAGAGGTTATACGTGTCTGTGTTTATTAGTTTGGCATTTATTCTTTTTAAATTTTCATAATTTGCGATCCTATAAACTACAAATCCAACAGAGTTTGAAAATATTGGTGTATCTATTTCTTTTTCTGGATTAATTTCTTCATTTATTGCCAAATAATATGAAAACAAATCAGTAAAATTCTTTTTTGCTAAATAATTTTCAGAAAATCCAAAATTTTGTGCAAGATCATTTGCTTCTTTTGTGCTTTCTTTTAAGCTTCCTATATAGTTATTTTTATTAATTTTTTCTGTTTTAAGTTCATTCAAGTTTTCATTAATTAAAACAAAATCTAAGAATATCTCTTCTTCAGTAATGAGGTCAACTTCTTGTTTTTGCAAATATGCAGCATATGCTGTTAGCAATTCTATGCTTTTTAATCCGGTGTTATCTAAATAAAAAAATATATTTCTAATATTAAAAAAATAATCATTAATATTAAATACAACTTTTGGATCTATAAAGTCAGAGCAGAATGAATTTATTTTTTCTACATCTTTTTTACTTTCATTAAAATAATAGATTGCTGATCCAACATAATTTTTATAATAGTTAATGTGATTGGTTAGTTGTTTTGGTAATGTTTCATCAGTTTTAATAATTTCATTGACTTTATTGTAACAACTATTTTGTGTTTGACAATTAGGTATTTGTGTTGATGAATAATGTGTCATTTTTTTACAAATATCTTTTTCAACAACATTTAGTTTATCTAAACAGCCAGAGAGAAATATAAAAGAAAATAGAAAAAAGATTATAAAAAACCAAATTACTTTGGTCTTTTTTTGTTTGATTTAAGACCCCCCTATATTGCTAACTAGTATTTTACAATACCTTGTGCATTTATAGTGATGATATTAAATTTTATTTTTTTTTGAATTAATAATGCTAAAATAGCGCTATGTTCTTTCCCACTACCAGAATGTATGTTTAGATCTATATCTTTTACATCTCCTGGCCATTGGTTTTCTAAGTCAGTCATTATTTCACTAAGTCCTTTTCTTGGATCTATAATTATCCAATTAATAGGTTTAGTACAATTAAATTTATCTTGTGCCCATTCGTTTGATATTAAATAAACCTTATCGTAATCAACATTGTCTATTATGTGTGCTACTTGTCCCCAGGTTCCCTTACCTGTGCTTAATATTCCTAAAAATGCTTTCATTTTTAATCACCATTTTATTTTTAAAGATTATATTCTTTTTTTGCATCAGTATATAACTTAAACAAAAACTTACCTTTTTCTGTTATATAGTAGATTTGTGATTTGTTTACTTGTATTTTTTTTATAAGGTTTTTTTGAATTAATGTATCTAATATATTATATAATATAATATCTTTATTAATATTTATATCTTTTGGTAGCTCTTTTTTAATATTTTGGAATTCTTGGCTATCTTTTTCTAAGATTTGCAAAACATATATGTGTTGATTTGAATTTATTACATCATAAAGTCCAGGATCTTGTGATAATAATTGTATTAATTTATCTTTGTTTTCTGCCATTTTTTATCACTCCAATTGTTTTTGTCATATAAGGTCCTTCTAGTTTATAACCTTGTTTCTTATAATACTCTCTTACTCCAATACCGCTAATTATTGCTATTTTTGTTAATTTTTTATTTTTTGATATTTCTTCTGCTTTTTTTAGTAATTCTTT
>JAQUVR010000023.1:3395-8538 GCA_028693335.1 Candidatus Iainarchaeum sp.
TCAATATCTTTTTTTGGTGTGCTGTTTGGTAATGCAAGCATAAAATGATATAACACTTTAAAGCCAGCATCTTTTAATTCTTCTGTTGCTTTTATTACTGCATCTATTCTGTGCCCTCTATTTACATAATCTAATATTTTGTCATTTAATATCTGAACTCCAATTTCTACTCTAGTTCCACCAAATTCTAAAAGTCTTTTAATTATTTTTTTATTACAAAAATCTGGTCTTGTTTCAAAAGTGATTCCAACAACTCTTCTTTTGGATTTGCTTGCGATTTTTTTAAGTGTTTCAAGATCTTCGTTTTTTGAGTCTGTTAACGCTTGATATACTTTTATCATAAACTCTTTTTGATATTTATATGGCATTGCAGGAAAAGTGCCACCCATAACAATTAATTCAATTTTATTTGTTGGGTGTCCTGTTGCTTCAAATTGATGTAATCTATCTTTAATTTGTTTATATGGATCAAAATCATTTCTTTTTGCTCTCATTGCTGCTGGTTCAAAACCTGTGTAGCTTCTTGGTGCAATTTCAGAGTTTGGACAGTAGATGCATTTTCCAGGACAATCTCCTGGTTTTGTCATTACTGCAATAACAGTTACACCTGACAAGGTTTTTGTTGGCTTTGTTACTAAAAAAGAGGGTGGTGTTTTAATATTTAATGCATCTAATATTTCAGAAGTTAGTGGTAGTTGTTTTAATTTATTTTCTCTAGCAAAATCAACTTTTTTTTTCTCAAATTCTTGTTTGGTTATTTTTTGTGTGTTTATGTTTTTAAAAAATTCTAAAATTTTTTTTTTTCGTGTGTTCATATTATGTCGTTTTAAGTGGAACTATTTATTTTCTAATATTCTAATAATGTTATTAAAAAAATAAACAGGTATAGAATTTAGTCCATATAATGGATAATAATATTGGTTTGCACTATATAGTGCTCTAAGATCTTTAATCACATTAATCTTTACATCAATTTCAGATCTTTTAAATTCATTAAACATCGCTCCAATTGGTCTTAAATAATTTTCTTTTGGTGCATTTCTTGTGTAAATAAATATTTTAATATCTTTGTCTCCAACACCTTTTGGTATAAAACTATATTTAATATCTGTTTTACTAACTGGTGGTAATGTTTTTATTATATCTTTTTCTAATTTTTCTGTTTTTGAATAAAACCAACTTTCTTGCAGATCTGATGTTATTGTTATTTCTTTTGTTGTTACTGATTTATTTATTACTGTTAATGTTATTTCTTTTATTATCCCATATTCTGTTTGTTTTTCATAGTTTTGTGTAATTACACTAATTACATCATTAGTTACATTAATGTTAAAAATAACTTCTTTTTTTTCTCCAGATGCATTAATTAATTCTAATTTTAATAAATTAAATCCACTTATGTCTTCTGAAATTTGAATTGTTGTAAATATACTTTCTGGAGTAAATTGTGTTGTGTCTGTTTTTGCAATATTTCTGTATTCTTCTGCAATTCTTATTTCTACATATTTTTCATTTTCTTCTAAAAGAAAACTGACTAAGAAAAATTCACCTGGTGCAACAACACCAATATCTATCTCTGTATTATCTATTTCAGTATAGATCGGCTCTAATATTTTTAATGAATAGATATTTGGTATAGATATCATTATTATAAATAATATTGAAAATAGTTTTATTGTTTTTAACATATTTAATGTTTCCTTTATAATTTGTTTTATTAAATATATATATTATAGCCATTTATATTAAAAATGCTTTTTATTTTAAACTTTGGAGAAAATAATATGAATTCTCAAGAAATTGACACAAGATTTGAGATGTTAAAACAACACCACACAAAAACACTGGATGATGCTATTGATAATGGGTTAGTTGATACTCCAATTATTGATTTTTTAACAGAAATTAAAAAATTACCAAATATTTTTACCTCTAGCAGTTGCTCAGGTAGAATTATGCTTCTTATTGGCGACGAGGATGAAAATAAACAAAATTCTTCATTTTTAAAAAAGTTTCACAACACCATAACTTTATCAGATCTAAAACAAGAACTTAATAATTTGCCAGAAAATGGGCTTGTTTGGTTAAAAGTTGAACCATTTATTTTTCATTTTGGTCTAAAAGATTATGATTCTGCTAAAGATCTTTTAAATTTTTGTAGAGATTTTGGTTTAAAAAAAGCTGGCATTATTAGTGCAAGGGATGGTAAATTTACTTGTGAAGTTACAAATACTGTTTATTTATCAACAGTTATTGCAAAGAACGGCGTTTTATTAATTGATGAAAAATATTTATCTTTATTAGTGGATATTGCAAATCAAAAATTAGAAAATAATTTTGAAAAATTAAAAAGATTTATTTCTGATTTTTTAAAAAAATATCAATGATTTATTTCTTTTTAACTTTTACTTCTTTTTTTAAATAATTTTGAACTAATGGCAAATATTTTTGTAATTCGCTCATTTCTGATTTTTTTAGTTTTGGTACACCTGTTGTATTCATTTTTTCTGATACTTTGTTTAATAGATTAGTTACTTCTAATGGAAAGATTATTTTTGATGATTGTCCTTCTCCGATTTTCTCTAGTGCTTTAATATAGTAATATAAGACAGTTCTATCAGATAATTGGTTTGTTGCATCATTTATTGCCATAATTTTTGCTTTTTCTGATTCTGCTTCTTCATATATTGCTAATTTTTTTTGAACTGCTGCTTTTTGTTTATGCATTGATTCAATAATTTCTTCTGGCACTTTTAAATCTCTGATTTCTACGCCAGATATTTTTACACCCCAGTCTTTTGCCATTGTTTTTAATTCATCTGTTAGTCTTCTATTTATGTTTTCTGTATTACTTATAACTTCTGTTAAATTAAATTCACCAAGAACATCTCTAAGCATTGCAATTACGTATAATGAGGATGCTTTTTTGTAATCTTCTACTTTTACAATGGAGTTGATTACACTTTCTCTTGTATTTTCAACAGACAGATATAAAATTGCATCAATAGTTAGTCTGATATTATCTTTTGTGATTATGTGTTGAGGGGGTATGTCTATTACTTGTGTTCTTAATGTTGTAATTACTGCTTTTTCAAAAAATGGAAAAACTAATGTCCAACCAGGTCCACCCACTCTATTTACTTTACCAAATCTATAGATTAGTGCTCTTTCATAATCTGTTAATTGTAGAATTATATTAAATTTAAATGATGTGTAAATTAATATCATACACAACAATCCGACAATAATTCCTAGTTGTATCTTTTCATTACTAATAAAGAATATTGCAACTACTGCAACAAGTATGAAAAAGAATATTGTAAAAAATATATTTTTTTTATTTTGTTCGTTCATTTTTATAAAACCGTCTTTTTACTTTTTAACTTTATATAAATAAATTATATGCGTTTACTTTATTAATTTTTTCTATTATTAATATAATATATATGTTTTGGTTATTTATATAAATATCAAAATTATTTGGTGAAAAATATGGCAATCTCTAAAAAAGAAAAAACACAAATTAAAGAGATAGCTGTTAGTGCCACTAATTTAAAAGAAATCACCAAAAATGAAGATCAAGAAAGAATTCTTATTTTAAATGTAGATAGAGATAACGATATTGGAAAATTATTAAAAGTATCTGGGCCAATATTAGGTTTTGAAAATAATTTGAAATTAGCTTCTGATCTGTTGTTATTAGATCCAGAGGAATCTGATGCTAATGCAATTTTTGGGGCTTTAAAAAAATATAATGATCTTAAAAAGGATTATAATGTTCAAATCGCTACATTAACTGGGCATTCTAAAGAAAATTTGTTTTTTGCTGATAAGAATATTGCTATTCAATTAAAACAAGTTTTTGCTGAATTTCCTGCAAGTGGAATTGTTTTTGTAAGTGATGGTGCTGAGGACGATCAAGTTATTCCAATTGTTCAAAATTTTGCACCAATTATTTCTAAGGAAACAATTATTGTTAGACAGGAAAAAAATATAGAAAATACTTTTTATTTTATTAAAAAAGCTATTAAAGATCCTGCATTTTCTAGAATTATTTTTGGAATTCCTGCAATCATTTTATTGTTATTTTTCTTTTTTGGATATTTTGCTTTTCAGATATTAGCGTTAGTTTTAGGTTTATATTTTTTAATAAAGGGATTTAATCTTGAACCAAAGATCTATCGCTTTTTTGAGAATATATTAAACAAATTATCTTTAACTAGATTAAGTTTTCCATTTTACTTGGCTGGTTTATTTTTATTATTTTTTACAATTTTTTCTGGAATTAATTTATATTTGTCAAATCCAGAGTTTGTTTTTTGGTCTAGACTGATTTATGTAATTAGAGCAGTATTATTATATTTAGTTTTGTCTTTTGTTGCTTTTGTTGTGGGTGACTTAATTGATATTTTTTATGTTAAAGAAGCATATAAATTAGGCAAATCAATATTTTTATTAATTTCAATTTTTGTATTTTCTGCAATTTTTGATTTAGCATTACAATTGATTATTGGGCAACTTGAGTTTAATGTTTTTATTATTAGTGTTGTTGTCTCAACAGTTTTTTTGTTTTTATTAAATAGAATAACTAGTATTTTTGACATCACCACAGATATTACAGATCTATTAATCGGACTTCCTGTTGTTTCAAGATATGGTGTTTGGATCGGTCAAGTAGTTTCTGTTGATTCTGAAAAGAATGTTATTAGTTATGCAACAAGAAATGGCAAAGTAATAAAAGTTATTTCAAAGAAGCATTTTGTTATTAATAATGGACGTGTAATAATTTAATTTTTTTTCTTGTTTTTTTGTTGATTTCGAAAAATCATTAATTTCTGGTTATTTTATATATAAAGGTTTCTAAAGTTGGTTTGTTTTTTTAAACAATTTTATGTTTTCCTGTGGAACCACACCCAGTCTTTCTTTAATACTCCTTTGCTTTTCCCTGACATTCATACCAAGGACAAAGAGGTCACCCTGGGTAACCGGGAAAAAACAAAAAATCATGTTTGCTATCGAAGATTTACCGGCGCCGTTTGGCCCCAGGATACCAAAGCATTCTCTCTGTTCTACACTAAAATTCACACCTTTTACTGCTGCCTTGCCGTTATATTTCTTTACCAGGTTGTTTGCGGCAATAACT
>JAQUVR010000024.1 GCA_028693335.1 Candidatus Iainarchaeum sp.
ATTGTAAAATTAAAACCGCCAAAAACAAATGATTCAAACATTTATCAAAAATATATGATTGCAAATCATATTGAAAAAGTTGATCAAGAGTTTGATGAATTAAAAATATCCCCAGAAGAGGTTCAAGAAATAAAACAACTTGCAAATAAAGATGATATTTATGAATTATTATCAGGATCTATTGCTCCTGGAATTTATGGTCACGATATAGTAAAAGAAGCAATTATGCTTCAAATGTTTGGTGGTGTGAAAAAAAAAGCAGGAAAACAAGATCTTCGTGGAAATATTCATGTTTTATTAGTTGGTGATCCATCTACTGGTAAAAGTCAATTGTTAAGATACGCGTCAGAAATAGCGCCAAAAAGTATATATGTTGCAGGAAAAAGTGCATCAGGTGCTGGACTAACTGTCAGTGCTGTAAAAGATGATTTTGGTGAAGGTGGCTGGACATTAAAAGCTGGTGCTGTTGTTCTTGCTAGTGGTGGAATTGCAATGATTGATGAATTTGATAAAATGGATTCAGAGGATCGTAGTTCACTTCATGAAGCAATGGCGCAGTCAACAGTTTCTGTGTCTAAGGCTGGTTTATATGCAAAGTTTAGAGCGGATACTTCAATTCTTGCAGCTGCAAACCCAAAATTTAACAGATTTGACAAATTCAAAAATCCAATTGAACAAATAGATCTTCCATTTTCTTTATTATCCAGATTTGATTTATATTTCATAATTAGAGATTCATTAAATAGAAAACTAGATCTAGAAATGGGAAACAAAATTATGGAAGTTCATGAAGCTGCAGAAAAATTAGCACAAGCAGATTCTTCAAAATCTATTTCTAAAGAAGAACTAGAAAGTATTCAAGAAAAAGTTCTTCCAAAGATAGACGCGGTTCTTTTTAAAAAATATGTTGCTTTTGCAAGACAGAATGTTAAGCCAATTTTAACAAAAGAAACTTCTGAAAAAATATTAAACTATTATATAGAGCTAAGAGATGTTGGTAGAGCTCAAGAAAGTTATTCTGCAACCCCAAGACAATTAGAAGGTTTGATAAGACTTGCAGAAGCAAGTGCAAGAATAAAATTAAAACCAAAAATAGATATTGATGATGCAATTAGAGCAATTAGAATATTTAAGGCATCTTTAGAACAAACTGCAACAGATCTTGACACTGGCAAAATAGATATAGATATTTTAAATACTGGTCAGAGTAATAGTGAAAGATCATTTTTAAAAAGAGTTTTGAAGTTGATTGAGGAAATGAGTGTTGATGGAAACCCAGTTGATCTAAATGAATTAATTAAGGTTACTGAACAAGATAATGTAAAAAAAGATAAATTAATTGATGCAATTATTAAGTTAAAAAAATCCGGTGACATTTACGAACCTAAAAACAATTTTTATAAAGCAACAAATTTTATGAGTCAATGATTTTTTTAAATAATGATAATTATGGGTAAAGAAAAACAATCAGCAATTACAGACAAGCAATTTATTTTTTATTTTTTGTTTTTGTTTTTATTAGTTCAGGTTGTTGGTTTATTTGTTGCTTATAATTATTATTTGAAAGATATTCAATTTAGTGTTTTTGGCGATCCCAATAGTGTCTTTAATGCTATTTTTATTGTTGGATATATAATTTTTCTAACCGGAATAATCTTAATTTTAAAAAAATATTTTAAAAGTGGTAAATATATTTTTGTTTTTGAATTTTTAGCATTATTTTTTGCAATCGGAATAATTTTTGAAATTTTCTTGCCTTTTTATCTTGCTTATTTTTTAGCTGTTGTTTTATTATTTTTTAAAAATAAATTTGAATCTAAAAAAATTACTCTTTGGTATAATAATTTATTATTAGCATTAGCAATTGCTGGTGCTGGTGCTTTATTGGGGCTTGGTCTTGGGATTTTACCAATTATTATTTTATTGTCTTTACTTGCAATTTATGATGTTGTTGCTGTGTTTTATACAAAACACATGATTTCTTTAGCAAAATTAATTATTGCAAAAAAAGTTTCATTAATTTTTTTATTGCCATCAAAAAGAAGATTATATAGGCTTGGCGGTGGGGATTTTGCAATACCTACTGCCGTGTCGTCTAGTTTATTTAATGTTTTAATAAAAAGTTATTCTTTTAGTATAGTAATAATTCCAATAATTTTTGTTTGGATTTCTGCAGTTGTTGGAATGTTTTTAACATTTTATATATTAGATAAAAAGAAAGTAAAGGCACTTCCTGCTCTTCCAATCCAGGTTGGATTAATGATAATAGTTATTGTTATAACTTATTTTATTTTATTATACTAACTTCTCCAGATTTTACAAGAGCACAAGTTTGTGTAACTTCTACAATATATTTTGTTTTACCAGAACTTATATTTTTACACATGTTATCTTTATGATCATCCAAAAAACTAACTCTTGGACTATGAACAACATCACAAGCCCAATCAGGCATTATTTCTTCTGATAGGCAAGGACCAGTTTCTAAAAGATTCCCCCTACTAAGCTCTGCTCTGCATAGTTCAACACATTTTTTTTCTGCATCTTCTTGATAATCTAATGTTGGATCTCTAAATATTATGTTTAGTATTCCAAATCCGAGTATTATTCCTAATATGACCATATACAAATATAGGCTAATTTTACTTGGTTTATAGATCTTCACATTATTTTTTTTCTTTTTCATATTTTTTCCTTTTTTTTGAAAATGAACAATTATATTCTAATATACAAATAATATCTATAAAAACCTTTGTTTATTATAAATAAAAGGGTTTTAAAATAAATCCATATATATATTTTATATGACAAAGACCAAAACAGAACAAGCTTCTACTGAAAAAATAGATGTTGATTATTATAAATTACTTGATAGGCTATATATGGCACTTCCACAAAAAGCAAAAGAATCTGTAAGATTTGAACTTCCAACAGCTATTTCAATTATTCAAGGTAAACAAACAATTTGGAAGAATTTTGTTAAATGTGGTAAAGATCTAAATAGAGATCAAAATTTGTTATATAAGTTTGTTATGAAGGAAATTAGTACGTCTTCAACTGTTGTCAATAATCAAAGTTTAGTTTTAAATGGTGTTTTTGATAATAATAAAATAAATTTAATACTTACTAAATTCATAAATGCTTATGTTTTATGTTCTGCATGTAAAAAACCAGATACAAACATAACAACACAAAATAATATTAAAGTGCTTAAATGTTCTGCGTGTGGAGCAGTATCAGCATTACCAAAATTATAGACTTATTTTTAGATATGATAGGAAAAATACATGATTATTTGGGGCAAAAGATATTTGCTTGTTGTGATATTGAGTTGTTAGATACAAAAATTATTTTTAATGATGTTACAATACACATAAGTTCTTCCTTTTATGGTAAAGACAAAATAAATGACGATCAAATTTTAAGTTTTGTTTTAGAAGCTGATCAAATTAATGTTTTTGGGAAAAGGATCTGTGATTTTTTATTATCAAAAAAAATAATTACAAAAGAAAAAATTATTTATTTTAATGAAACGCCACACGCACAAATATATAAAATTTAAAAAAACCTTTGGAGGTAATTTAAAAAAATGCAAAGAAATTTTAATAAAAATAAAACACCAAATCCAGCATTTGATCCAACTAATGAGTTTAAGAAGTTAAGAACTCCTTTTAGAAAAGATATTGAAATGTATGGAAAAGTAATAAACCTAATGGGTACAAATCAAGTAAAAGTAATGTGTGAAGATGGCACAGAAAGGATTTGTAGAATCCCAGGTAAGATGTTTAAACACATTTGGATAAAAACAAACGATATAATAATTATAAAATTATGGGATTTTCAACCAAGTAAAGCAGATGTTGTTTGGAGATATCAAGGTTTTCAAAAAAACGCTCTTGAAAGACGTGGAGAATTAACTAAACTTTATACATTTACTCATGATGAAATTTCTCAAAATCCAAACTATTTACCACAATACGCAAATAAAGTTGAGGAAAAAAGAAATTCAGAAGTTGTTAATGATGATGATGTTGTTGATGAAGAAATAGATGAAGATGCTGATGAAGAATCAGATGATGAAGAACTAAAAGAATGATTTTAAATGCTTGCAACAAAGAAGATTGAAGGATTGGTTTTTGATAACACAGTTCATGAAGTATTATTTAAGTTATCTAGTAATGGAATAATTGATGCTATTGATGAACCAATTGCAGCAGGAAAAGAAGCAGTTACTTTTCTTGGGCACATTGATACAACTTTTTTGGTTGCAAAAATCTATAAAATCGAAACATCTAATTTCAAAAAATTAGACAAATATATCAAAGGCGATTATAGATTCAAAAAAATAAAAAATGAAAGGCGAGATCTTTTTTTAATTTGGGCAAGTAAAGAATACAAGAATCTAACACTTGCAATAAATAATGGCGTTTCTGTTCCAGTTCCAATAGCAAGAGAAAAAAATGTTTTGATCATGTCTCTTGTTGGAACAAAAGATGGAATTCCTCATCCAAAATTAATTAAGTTTAGAAATTATGATTTTGATTTAGTCTATAATCAAATAATAGAAAACTATTGTAAAATGTTATATGGTGCAAAAATAATTCATGCTGATTTTAGTCCATATAATATATTAATAGACCCCATTACTCAAAAAATCACCATAATAGACGTTGGTCAAGCAGTTGTTCATACTCATCCAAAATCTAAAGATTTTTTAAAGAGAGACATTATTAATATTACTGATTTCTTAAACAAAAAATCAAAAAACAAAATAACCTATGAACAATTTTTAGAAGATCTTAAAAAGAAAAAAGAAGAGTTGTATGGAAGAAATAATAAAAGTTAATCATCAAAGATTGCCAATAATTATTGGGCACAATGGTGAAACCAAAAAACTTATTGAAAAAAAAACAAAAGTTTCTTTAGAAATTGATAGTCATACTGGCGAAATAATTATTGTTGGCCAAAATAATTATTATGATGTTTATAATGCAAAAAAAGTTATTACTGCAATATCAAGAGGATTTTCTCCAGAAAACGCTTTTACTATTTTAAAAGGTGACAACACAATAGAAATTATGTCTATTGAAACATATATTGGAAAAAACAACAATAGAATTCATCAAATAAAAGGAAGAATTATTGGAAGAGAAGGAACCATAAAGAACCTTATTGAAAAAAAATATGGTTGTTTAATTGCAGTATATGGAAAAACTGTTGGAATTATTGCAAGATCTGATCAAATGGCAGAAATTATGGAAATTATTGAGTCTTTGATAAATGGTTGTAAGCACACAACTGTTTTTAAGTTAATAAAGAGATCAAAAGTTACAAGAAGTATTGGAAATTTAACAGTTAAGGATGACACTGTTGAAAAAATTGATGATATTAGTTTTTCATAACTATTTATATTATTTTATTTTTACTATTTTTATTGTGAGAAAGAATAAAAGGATTAGTGACTTATTAAAAAAAGTCAAATCTGTTTTTAAAAAAGAATCTAATTTAGAAAAAGACCTGCACACTTATGGCTCTGCATTTAGTATTATTTTGGGTTCTCATTTACCAAAAGAAATAAAAGTTAAGAAATTAAAACACCTAAGAGAGTGTATGTCTAAAATAGCAGAAAAAAGATTAAAAGTGATTACAGACCCATCAGAAAGAAAAGAAAAAGGTAAAGACTATAAAGATCTCATGAATAAGATATTTCTTGCAGAAATGTTAATGTCAAAATAATTTTCTTATTTTGACCCACTATTTTTAAATGTTTTTGACTATAATATATTTATATAAATATATTTAAGCTAATTTTACTAAAAGTGATCAAAAAATGAGTGAAGAAAAAACAACAAAAATAATTAAAGATGAAAATAAAGATGCTACTACTCAAATAGATGCTGCAGAATTATTTACTGAATTCAAAGAACATTCAGTTGCAGACTTTTTTAAAAAAAATAAACAAATGTTAGGTCTTTCTGGAAAACAAAGATCCTTAACAACAATTATTCATGAATTAGTTACTAATTCCTTAGATGCTTGTGAAGAAGCAGGCATACTGCCAGAAATTGAAGTAAAGCTTGCAGAATTAGGCACTGAATACTATGAGATATCAGTAAAAGATAATGGCCCCGGTATTCCAGAAGACAAAGTTGCAAGCGCCTTAGGTAAGTTACTTGCTGGAACTAAATTTCATAGATTGGTTCAAACAAGAGGTCAACAAGGAATTGGTGTTAGTGGAATTATTCTTTTATCTCAAATGACAACCGGAAAACCAACCAAAGTTATTTCTGGAACTAGTAAAGGAAAAACAATTTCTCTAGAAATATCTATTGATAGTAAAACAAATTCACCAAAGGTTGTAAACAAACATTATTTAGAAAATAAATATAGAGGCCTTGCAATCAAATGTAAATTTAAAGAAATAATTTATAAAAAAGGCCAAAATAGTGTAGATGAATATTTAAGAAGAACAGCAATTGCAAATCCTCATTTAACTCTTTCTTTTGAAGATCCAAATGGAGAGATTACAAAATACACAAGAACAATTAATAAATTACCAAGAATTCCAAAAGCAGTAAAACCACACCCAAGAGGGGTTTCTGTTGATGAATTATTAAGTTATGCAAGACATGCTAGTGCAAGAAAAGTAAATTCTTTTTTATCAACTAATTTTGATAGAGTTGGTCAAACATCAATTGATAATATTCAAAAATTAGTGCACTTTGATCTAAATAAAGATCCAAGAGCATTAAGTTGGGAAGAAGCTGAAGATTTAGTAAAAGCTATTAAAGAAACAAAATTTATTGCTCCAAGTACAGATAATTTAGTTCCAATTGGAGAAGAACAAATAAAAAAATCTTTAAAATCAATAGTTAGTCCAGAATTTTTATCTGTTGTCACTAGAAAACCAGGCGTTTATCAAGGCGGGTATGCTTTTCAAGTAGAAGCTGGTGTTGCTTATGGTGGTGGTGCTGGAAGACTTGTGAGTGTTGAAAAAACTGTTGAAAAAGGTGTTACAAAAACAGAAGAGGTTAGATCTTCTGAAATAATAAGATACGCAAACAAAGCTCCATTGTTGTTTGATGCTGGTGGTTGTGCAATCACAAAGACTGTTGAATCTGTTGATTGGAAAAGATATGGGGTTAATAATTTTGATACTAGTCCAGTAACAGTATTTGTAAATTTAATATCTGTTCACATTCCATACACGTCTGCAGGAAAATCCGCAGTTTCTGATGATAATGATATTGTTAATGAAATTAAATTAGCATTAATGGATGTTGCAAGAAGAGTTGGAACATACATAATTGAAAAGAAAAGAGAAGCAGAGAAAAAAGAAAAGAAAAAAGTTTTTGCAAAATATGCACCATATGTTGTAGATGCTTTAGTTCACACAACTGGTGAAAAAAATAAAGATCTTCTTTTAAAAAATCTAAATAATATGGTTTTAGAAAAACTAAAAATGGAAGAAGAAGGAATAACCTCAAAAGAGGATGATATTATTGAAGATGATATTATTGAAGATGAAGAAATTAATGAATAAGTGATAATTTATGCCAAAAACAAAAAAATCAGAAAAAAAAGTTTTAGAAGAATTTGAAGTAGAAACCACAAAAGATATTGAAAAAAAAACATTTCAAATTGCAAAAGGAATAATTGATCAAATAAAATCTAATACTCATCCAACATTTACTACAAAGGTAAGAGGACTTAGTAATGTTTATTTTGATGAAGATAAACAATATATTCAACTAGGAGATAAACAAGTAGTAAGACCTTTTCTAAACTTAGGTGCCGCAAGAAAGTTTATGCAGACAATGCTTGTTAATGACAAATGTAATGAATATTTAAAAGAAGGAAAAACAGCATCGATCAGAGAAATATATTATGAGCTTAAAAGAACTGTTGCAAATACTAAAGAAAACACTTTTGATGGTCAGAATGAATCTGATGAAGTAATTGTTGATGTTGAACATGCCGCAAACACCATTAGAGAAAAATTAGGTCTTCACGCAGAGTCTAAAGGATCTCTTTACGGGGATATTACTCTTAAAGATCTAAAACACGATAATGATATTTTTAATTGTAATTCTCTTGGTCGTG
>JAQUVR010000025.1 GCA_028693335.1 Candidatus Iainarchaeum sp.
TGAATAAGTACTTATTCCAGAAATTAATCCACCAACAACTCCATGGAAAATTG
This sequence comes from Candidatus Iainarchaeum sp., assembly GCA_028693335.1. Taxonomy (GTDB): domain Archaea; phylum Iainarchaeota; class Iainarchaeia; order Iainarchaeales; family CSSED10-239; genus JAKQTP01. The sequence continues at coordinate 54 of JAQUVR010000025.1, forward strand.
AACTTCCACCAACTAATTTTACGACAGTTCCGCTTAAGAAATTAAATCCAGTTTCAAGCATAGAAACTGTTTCTTTAGCTTTTGAAATTCCATCTCCTTCTGCATAGAGGTTTGCAAAATTAAATACAAACATCATTATTAAAATTATTCCTAAAAAATATTTTTGAATTGATCTCATTTTTTTTTCACGTTTTTATTTTCATTAATTATAAAAATTTATGTCAAATCTGAAGGAACACAGTTATTTTGCGGACTATCCCAAATTAAGCCAGATCCACAAATAACATTTATTGTTTTTTCAGTTGTTTCAGATTCTGATCCACTTATGACAGTTAATTTTACAGTCACCTGGCCGCGTGGAACTGTTTTGACAGATATATCTTTTGTAACATACGTAACAAGATTGGAATCTGATGGTTTAAACTCCCAATTATATGTGACATTTTCGGTTTTATTTACTTGTGAAGTACAAGTAACAGTTGTATTACTTGCTAAATTTGCTATTTGGCCACTACAAGTAAAATCAACTGTTAATTGAGAATCATTGGTAGCATCAACACAAGCACAAGACCCAGCTCTACAAACCTTTGTTTTGCCTTCATCACAAGATATTGTTGAACAATTTTCATCTTTTGAACAGGTATTAGTTTGATTAGTACTTGCTTGACAAAAACCATCTTTACATACTTGACCAACAGCACAAACTGTAGCTGCGTTTTCTTGATTACAAGCAATTCTTGTAACTACTGCGTTACTTGCACATTTACCATCTGTACAAACATAACCGGTAGCACCACAATCAGTTGCTACTGTTTGGGGAGTACATGTTTTTCCTATAATCTGATCTGCAACTTGTGCTGCGCCAGCTGCTGCTGCAGCTGGTTTTCTTATAAAAGGATCAATAACCTTTGCAAGTGCTTGAAGACCTGCTGATCCAACACCAGTAAATAATCCATCTCTAAATCCGGCCAATATAGCCATTCCCCATTTAGCACCACTGTCTGCTTTTCCTTCTACCTTTACCGTTTGACCATAACATCTATTAATGATATTAGTGGTATCATAACTTTTTGCATTTACTGCAAGTCCATTACTCTCAGAGAATGCTGATCTGTAAAGATCAAATTCGTATCTTTCTAGATCTAAACAACCAGTTCCTGGTCTTACAAGTACTTTAATTCTTCCAACATTTGCTTCTGATCCTCTTTGATCTGCAATTCTTGAAAATATATTTATATAATAAATTCCTGGAGTAATACCAAGAGCAGAAACCTTAATCTCTTCACTTGATCCTGTTCCAGCAACTCTAATATTTTCTCTTGGATTAAACATTAATCCTTGACAATTATCACATGATAATCTATAGATTGTTTCTTTTCCACAACCTTTATTTTCTATAACAAAACTATCTTCTGATCCTAGATCGTTTATTGTTAATACTTTTTTTGCAATATTATAACAATCTCCTAAATTTACAACATTATACAAGAAATTAAAACTATTTTCTATGTTTTGTGTTCCTGTTGTTGTAACATTAGTAGATCTAAAAATTATTTTTCCTTTAACATCTCCAGTAAACCTACCAACTGGTTCAAATCTTAATTTTACTGGATATAATTTTTCTGCTTCAACTGTGTCATATATTGTTTTATAATATGCAGGAGATAACTCAACAATTCTATTTCCAACACTTAAAATAAATCTCCCATTTGGTGTTCCTTCAAATTCTACTTTAGCAGATAATCCGCCAAGTAATGGAACTGGTGTTTGTTTTATTGCACAATCGTTTTTTAGAGTAAATTGTTTTTCATAATAACCAGATTGAACAACTTCATGTAAAGAAGTATCTGACATTGTCAAACATGCAGAATTATCAAACATTCCATCAAATCCAACAGTTATTGCCACAGGAATTTCTTCATCCCAAATGTAATTGTTACTTCTTGAATCTTTTAATGAAACTAATATTTTTGCATTTAGATTTTGAAGTTCTCTAATAGTTTGTATTCTTGCATTAGTATTAATTGCAAAATCAAATGTTTTTTTTGTTTCATAGTTTGTTGTTGAATCAGGATCTACTCCTTTAATAACTGTTCCAATAAATGATTGTAATTCATTGTTTACTCTAACAACATCTATTACTTCTAAATCACTACTTTCACCAACAAGTTCGATCTTTTCAACAACTAAATCTTGTTGTGAAATATTTTCTATTGCAAGTGTTAAATTTTGTGTGGTTTTATCATTTACATTTAAACTTACTCCAAGTCTTGTTGGAGTTATTAAATAAATATTATCTGTTGTTGTAATTTCACTTACATGTGTTTCATATTCAGGAGATTGAACATAAACATAAACTTTATTGCCAGATTTTTGACCAGGAATATTATTAACAGAAACCATTCCAAGTGCACCAACTGTTACTGGTCCAGCAATTGTGTTTTTAAATCTGTCTTTCACTGTTACTGTAACTTCTTGATCAACTTCTATTTGTTTAGTTGCATCCTTTATTTCTAACTGTAAACTAAAGTTTTTTCCAGATGGAATTACTTTTGGTGTGATGTCAACTAAAAATGTTTTATCAGAAAGTGCATGTATTGTTATATATCTACTAAACACAACCTTTTGATCTGAAATAAGTTCTAATTTTATTTGTCTATCTCCTTTTAAGATAGGTCTAAATCTTATTTCTCCGGTTAATGTTGTTCTAGGCATAAACTCGCCAGTAGCAATATCAAACTTATATTCGTTTGCTGCTGGTGTTTTTTGTATTTGTGAATCTGTTGGTAATTTCAAATTCATGTTAACAAAATATATTCCTTCATCTTCATTTTCTAATCTAAATCTTGATTGACTATATATTTTACTATTGTTGTTATTTGTCAAACCAAAATTTAATAAATAATCTTTTTGTGGAGCACCAGTATAACTGGATACAACATCTTCTCTTAAATTTTGAGCGATATCTGTAATTGTAACTGTAAAACAAAAATCATCATTACATGCAATTTCATCACCAATATTAAACGGTGTAGTATTGTATGCCATATATTCAATTTCATCTTCAGAACCATCATAAGCTGGATCTGTTTCATAAACATAATCTCTATTATATCCATAACCTAAATAATTAATTTCAACTCTTTCTCCAAATAAAGCACTATCTCTTACCTTTACATCTGCAACTATTTCATAAGCTGTTGCATAATCTTGAGATGAATAATTTGATTCATTAAAAACTATTTTTGCCCATTTGCTATCTCCAAGAGTTCTACTATCAACATCTTCTTTATCATTATACCCATCAGAGTTACTATATTGTGTGTATTTTTCAATAGTTGCTCCAGGAACATCAATGTTTCTAATATATATACTGTCATTTTCTAAATATGGGCTATTTTTACTTCCAGTTCTAATAACAGCACCAACTTCTCTAAATCTTTCATCTCCTGATCTATCACTTGGAACAAATAATACAAACTTTGCTTTATATTCTTGTCCTGCTTTTAAGAAACCATCAAGTTTACTATCTCCTCTAAAAAATCCTAAAAATTTAATTTCTGGTTTAGAGATTGCTGACTTTGGTTCATATAATGCAACTTTTAAACTTGCATCTTGATTTGGTAATATCTTTACATAATTGGATTGTGTTACACCAAGTGCGCCTAATGGATCAGAAGCAACAACATAAATATCTAAATCTGCATCAAGATCTACTGCAATTAATCCTTGTGCATCTGTTAATTGTCCACCAACTGTTGGAACATGTCTACTATATTTATCATATATTTCTACTTTTGCGTTTGGAACTGGTTGATTATCTTTATCAACAACACTAATTAATAACATTCCTTTTGAAACCGCCATTACAACTTCATAAGGAGGAGTTACTTCTGAAAGTTTTGGATCAAAATTAAATTCTATTGATCTACCAACAGAGCTTCCCTTTAGAGCATATGCAAAATAATTTCCTGATCTAACATTAAATGTAACGTTTCCGTCAAAGTCACTTATTCTTGGTTGATAATCTGTTAAAAATCCAGTATCAGCATCATATAGAACAACTTGTGCATGTGGATAACCTTTTCCTGTATTTCCATTAATTACTCTTATGTTTATTGGAGCAACTGTACTTGCAGTTACTTGTGTTAACTTGATTGTTATATTTGGGTAAGCTGGCATTGATGATGTTGCACTAACTGCTTTTGATTCAATTAAGTATCCTTCTTTATCTACTACAACTCTATAAGCTAAAGAATTATTAGAAACCCCAAATAAATATTCTCCATTAACATCTGTTCTTCCAGTACCCATATCTTGATCTTGTACTTTTAATGTTAATATCGCATCGTCTATTGGTATGTTGTTATTACCAACAACCTTTACCTTAATATATCCAGTAATATCTCTAGTCATATAAATTGTTTGAGTAGTATCATAATTGACAGTAATATTTGAAGATTTATTTACATAAATTGGCTCAACTCTATTATCTTGTGCCCTTAATTCATAATTTCCAGAAAGAACACCAGTAATATTACATGTTCCGCCTGTGTTGGTTACGCAATTGGAGCCCATTATTGATACTCCTGTTGTTGTATATAAAGAAAATTTAATGTTGTCTAATGCTTGACTGGTTATTTGATCCTTTGCATGAACTGTAACTGTATAATAACTATCTTCTTCTTCAAAATCTGCATATGTGCTTGTTGTAGAAATTATATTTGTCCCAGTTGTAATTACTCTATTGTAAACTGTTTCATACCCTTCAGCAGAAATAGTTGCTCTTAGTCCACAATTTGGATCTGCAGAAACTTCTACAACTCCATTTATTAAATCTACATCATTTGGTGGTAAAACATTATTATTGCTACAACTAAATTCTGCTTTTCCATTACTTAATACTCTATTATTATATTCATCTACTAAACTAAAAGTATAATTTAAAATTTCTTGATCCAAACCAACTTTTTCTAAGAAAATTGCAAGTTCTCCATATCTTGCTTCATCAAATAAATAGGTTTTATTATATCTTTTATAATTTGCTGCTGTGTAGTCAATATCAATTAAAAAATTATCTCCATTTTTTACATCAATATATACTTGACCATTATCATTAGTTCTTATATTTTTTTCTCCAGCAATATCAAATGATACAAGTATTGGAACATTAGGGATTGATTGCCTTGTTTCTAAATCACTTACAACCAATAAAACACTTGTTGAGCCCATTGGTTTCATTGGGACTAATAAAAATATTCCTGCAATTAGTATTATTATCAGTAATATGAAAAATAACATAGATGGCATTACCCTATCTATTTTATCTGTTATTTTATATAGTCCAGTTTTTTCTACAAAATCATACCATTTATTCTCTATTGAATAATAAAAACTTTTTAAGCTCATGTTTTTTTCCCTATTTTATTTTATTAATATTCTAATTATCTGTTGGTATTACAGTTTCCTCTTCATTATATTTATAACTTGGATTATACCATAATTTAAATGTTTTTTTTGTGTTTGTTTCATTAAAACTAAAACACATTTTTCCATTTCTTATTGAATCATATATTTCTCTTTCTGATTCAATGATTCCAATTTCTCTTTGACCATCTATTAAGTATTTTATTAATGTTGAATTTATGTTCATTCCTTCTTCTCTTTCTATAATTGCAGGAACAGAATAAACAAATTTATAATAGTCTAAAGATTCTGGTTTTGTTTTTACACTATTTAGATTAAATAATAATCTTTCTGTTGAGATTATTCTTATTTGATCTGTGTTTGGTTGTTGAATATTTAATGTATTAAACACAAAGAATGTTGTTTTGAATAATGTTGGTTTATCATTATATTCTAACAAAGTATATTCATTTTGTTGACTTCCAGCAACTGGTGGTCTCCTTGTATATGAACTAATTATTGTATTATTTTCATTTTTTATAAACCAATTTGTTGGAGTTGATAATGTTTGATAATTACCAGAAAGATAATATTCTAAATTATATCCAAATGGAGCAGTTGACATTACTTGTAATGGTCTGATATCTGCAAAGTTGGAGTCAACATATTTATTATCACTACCAACACCAAATGTAAATATATAACCGTCTTGAACAACATCCCAATTTGAATAATCAAGATATACTTTTGCTGATTTAGTTTCTGATGGTTGTAATGTTGTTCTTGTTGTTTCTAAAACAAATGGTACAGCTCTAGTATCAACATAATTATAATATAATGCATTTATTGGTGTGGTAAAGAAAATATTTTTTCTAAAATTTTCATTAGTTTTATGTGGATTAATAAAATCATATTCTGATGATTCATCTAAAATGCTGAAACTATAATTTACATCTTTATCTTCGCCATCAATAATTGAAAGTATTACTATTAATGATTGTGGAGTGTCTATTGGAATATCTATTGCGTGATTATCTAAATTTAATTTAAATTTATACAAATCACTTCCCCAATTATCACTAGTAAAGATCTTGTGTGTTTCAGAATCTGGCATTAAACTTCCATAACTTTTTGTATTTACTATAAATGGACTTAATGTTACTCCATAGTAAATATCCATTGTACCTAAGAAATCTTTTAGATAATCTACATATTTGTCTTTATTTGCTTCATTTATGTTTATTATCTTATTATAGATATCTTCATCTAAAAATGCTCTAACAGTAAATGAATAATATGTTGTTGTATCTATTTGGTATTTGTAAAAATATTCTGTTTCTTCTTCTTTAAAAATTTCTTCAGAAATTGCCATAAATTGAGCAGCATCTTGATCTTTAGCATTAATTGTTATTATTGCAAAACTGCTTAATCTGTCAGGAACATTCTCATTAATTATGTTTCTTAAAATTAAATAATATTGTTCTGGTTGTAACCTTGTGGTTTCAGTAATATTAATTAATCTGTTATTTATTTCTGATTGTAAATTAATGTCTAGATTATTACCAATCTCTTGTTTTTCTATTTTTAAACTATTATCCATTAGTTTAAAATTAATTGACGTGCCTTTACTTTTTAGATTTACAAATTTACTTGGATTTTTTAACAAATCTACTTTTTTACTCATTGCAACACGTAATTGATCTTGATCACAATAATAAATACCATAATCACAAGTGTTGTGTTTTATTTCTGATTTTTCCCAACTAAATAATAATCTGTTAAATCCATATTTATTATAATTATCTAAACCAGTATATCCTAGATCTGAGGTGTTAAATGCCTTTGGACCATAACATTCTCCTTCTGTTGCATCAATTGCATCTGTTGTTATTGTATAGTCACTGGTATCTAGGTGAGATGTTTTTTCTGATTCAAATCCACCTAATTCTGTTGTTAATGAAAATGCTACATTTCTATAAATGATATTGTTCCATGCAACAGATCTATTAAAAACAACAACTGCAGGATCTTTAATATCAAATAATTTTCTTTGTACTGGATTTGTATCTGGGTTCATATAAATAATTTTATCAATAACTACTGAGGATTCATCAGTTGTTAATTTACTAAAAGGACGAGATACACACACTCTAAACTCACCTTTTACTGGGAAAGTTATTGTTGATGTTGCTGAACTAATTGTAAATGCACCAGAATTTATTTTTCTAGATAGTAAATAATCTATAAAAGATTTTCTTGTAAGTTTTGGTAATCCTCTACTACAAAGTTCATACAGATCTCCATCAAAACATGTATTTAAGCTTGTTTGAGTTGATACAAAATCAGTCTCTTCATCAAATCTATCTTTATTAATTCTTATGTTAATTATTGTTCCTGATTGATCAGAAATAACTTCACAACTTGCCATCTCTGGAGTTAACTTTGTTGCTGGTACATCAGTTACAGGCGTTGTTAAATCAGCATTTGGATCAATAGTTCCATCTTGTGCTGGTGTTTGTGAT
>JAQUVR010000026.1 GCA_028693335.1 Candidatus Iainarchaeum sp.
CCACATGATGATATGTATTCTGTTGCAAGAATATTAAAACATCCAAATGCTCAATTTAGAAATCCAAATACTGGTGGACTTGGTCATCCACACACAAATAAGGTTGTTGATAGAATATTGCATCTAACTGGTCGTGATTCCATATCATTAAATATAGGGACACCAGACCAAACAATTAATGCAGTATCATTAGCAAATGCACAAAAAGGATTGGATCAATTAGATGATGCATTAAGATCTAATGCTGATGATCTTTTAAAAATTGATGATGAAATTTTAAAAATACAGAAATATGCTAATGGAGATAATGCTGCTCAACAAAATTTAAATAAGTTATTAAAATCTAAGCAAGATCTTTTGGATGCTCAAAAATCCTTCCAAGCAGCAAGGGATGGTGTTGATGATGCTATAAGAACAGGAACAAAAACAGTAAATGGTCAACAAGTTGTTGAGATGTCAGATGATGTAACAAGAAATGTTGATGATGTTATTAGACAAACAAGAAATCTAAGTTCATCAAGAGTAAATTGGAAATTTAATGTTAGAAAATGGGGCGGTATTGGAAAAGGAATTGTTTGTGGTATAATGGGAACAAGTCATGGTATGTCTGCTCTAAAAGAGAATGGAGAGCTTGGTAATTTAGAACATTCAATAACACAATCATCTGATGAAGATAATATTACTACATTTGAAAAAAAGAAATTTTATTATGTGTTAATATACAAAACAAAAAATTCAGCAGGTAAAGAAGGATATATAATGAAAATTTCTTTAGAGGTTCCAATTCAGGATAAAAAAGAAAATTTAGTTTATAGAAATTTACAAAATGTAATTACTATAGAAAACATAAAAGAATCACAAACAAATCAAGGATTTGCAGACAATGATTCTATTAGAAATCCTGATGATCCTGAAGAACTTTTAGAAAATTTAACACAAGATGAAATAAATAGAATAAATGAATCAAGAGCACAAGCTGCTCAAAATGGAACCGCAAGTCAATTAGATTTAAGTTCTCTTGGTTCTAATCCTCAATTAACACAAGTACAAACAACTGGATTTATTCAAAAAAAATCTCTTGTGGAAAAATATAGTGGGTGTACTTTTCCAGGAAAATGTCAAGATATGTCTAAATCTTGGGGAATACACAAGTGTTCAAGATTTGCATATGAGGCTGCTGGCAAAATTTATAATTTAAATTATGCTCTTGGAAATGCATGGGATATGGAAGAGCTAAACACAGTTGTTTGGAAAAAAGGACAAGGTCCTGGTAATTATCAAGATCACTTAGTTCCTGGAGTTTTGATTAATGTTTCAATTCCAAGTAGCAGATACCCTCAACCAAGTCATATTGTTTTATATGTTGGAAAAGACAATCAAGGAAGAGATTTATTTTTACATCAATCAGTAGATAAATCATCTTATCAAGATCTATCAAGATATGTCTCTAGTGGAAACAGATCTGTTTATGCAGTTTTGATTCCAAAGACAGGTTATCCACAATATGCGTCTGTTGTATCTAGTAGTACCGCAAGATACGCATAAATCTTTTTCTTCTTTCTATTTTATAAATATTTTCATTAACCTATATTTTTGAAAATAAATGTTTTTTATAAATAATAAAAAAGGGTTTACATTATTTACTGCCTTAGTATCATTATTGTTAATATCTATAACTCTAGTTTTATTGTTTAATATGATTAGAACAGAAGAAACATATTTATCATTAATTTCAAATCAATCATCAATGTCTGATCTAATAACAATCGGAGATCTTGCAAGAGCAGATGCTTTTGATACATTTATTGTTTCTTTAAGATATCATTGGGAATCAACAAATTCAAATCCAGAACAAGCGATGTTATTAGAGAGAAGAGAGCTTGATGCAAATTGGACAGACTTTGTTCAATTGATGGCAAATAAACATTTTTTTTCTCAAAGTTTTGCAAAATATTTTGCAACTGCTCTTTTATTGAAATATCAAAATCCAATAGATCCACCAGGATATAAAGTAGAACTAAAAAGAACACCAATTGATGGCATAGAAGATTATGATGCTGAAAGTGGACTACACAATCAATTTTATACAGAAATTGTAAATCAAATGTTTGTTGATGGTGGTAAAAGAATAGATGTTGTAAATTGTGATAATGAAAATTCTTTAGAATGTACTGGCTCTTTTTATATAACAATTGATGCAACTCAAATAGCTGATGAAAATTATGAAAAATTGCCAAAAATAAATATATTAAGACACAAAAGTCAAGATGTTATTCAAAGGCCAATATTTGGAAGACAGATCTATAAAATTTATTTTCCATGGCGTGGATTTCAAGCACTTAAAACAGCAAGAAGAATTGTGCATAGTACCAATGCTGAAACTAGTGAAAATCCTGCGTTATTTTCTGGAAATATTGGGCTGTTTAATTCAAATATTCATAATACTTTAGAACAAGCAAGACTTGGTGTTTGTGAGCCAAGATCATGTGATTATAGAAAAGATCTTTTTAAGACAGTAACTGCAGATGGTTTTAGTAATTCTTGTGTTGAACCAGAAAATGAAGAAATTGAAATTACTCCAATAGGTGTTGATGGATCTTTTTTATCTTATAATACTCCATTATTTGAATCTTATAATTTAAAAACAATTTCACCAGATGGTCAAAGAATTTTTACAAAATTAATAGATGGTACAATTTCAGCTAATCTTTCTACAAGATCTGGTTTACAAGATGAAAAAATTGTTTTTAATAATGGATTAAAATTAATTAAAGGCTCTGATTTTGTAGAAGAATATGGAGATGTAAATATATTTAATATTTCGGTTCTTGGAAAAGCAAAAAGAACAAAACTAATTTCAGAAAGACATATAACACAGGCAATTGCTGTAGTTCCGGGATTATCCCCCCAATTGTCTTTTTCTATTGATAATCCAGTTACTCTTTCTGGTGGGTTGGGGTTGTCATATGATCAATCAGCAAACACTTATCAACAAATCTGGGATATTGATAATTCATGGAACAATCAACAAAATAACCTTGCACCACCAGGAGAAGATAATTTTGGTGTTACTAGTCAATCAATTACTTTTAATTGTTATGAACTGGAAGCTTATGAAATTACTTTAAAATTTGAAGAAACAGATGATAGATATAGAACACTTGCTTTAGAAAGTAACGAAACAAATATTTGGGTAAAGATCAAAGATTCTTTTTTACCATTTACTTTTCCACCAAAGTCAGGAAGTAATTATGGTTATACTAGTTTACAATATATTCCTAGTACTGGATATTTTACAAATAATTCTATTTCAAGTTACATGAATCCATATTGGAATGATTCCGGTTATTGGGATGATTGGAAATGTTATTCAAATACCGGTCAACCAGATTTATTAAATATTTCAAGATCATGTACGGCTGATTAATTTTTTTTAATGGTTTTTAATGGGTTTGTTTTTTTGAGTTTTGATCTTCTTATAATTAACTTTTATCAGTTAATTAATATTAATTTATAAATATTTCCCTTCTTTAATAATATATTTTAAGAGAAATGTCTGCCTATCAAAACAAAAACATTTATAAAATAAACTTAAAACAGAATATATAATATTATATATCAAATAAAAAAAGGATTATCTATGGGTTTAAAAAATCTATACTATAAGTTAGAAGACAAGTATTTTGACATGCTTGATTATTTAGAAGAAAAAGGAATTAATCTTTATAAAATTGTAGATCCGCTAGAAAAAAAAGGAATACCGACTTTTGCAATATTTTTATTATTGATTTTTGCAATAATTGGACTAATTATTTTTTTATTACTTCCAAGCACAGGTCTGGGAAAAGCAGACACTATAAATTTAGTTTTTAAAGATTCAACAAATAAACCCATATCCTCTGCAGAAATAAATATATCTTTTGATAATCAAAGAATAACTGCTCAAACAGATAATTTAGGTGTTTATGCGATTACTGAATTTGAAAAAAAAGCAGAGCATATTTTAAAAATAACAGACACTAGATATAAGCTTGCAAATGAAATTACTGAGCAAACAATTTCTGAAAAAAATAATGTTGTTCTTTTAGAAATGAAAAAAGAATCTTTAACAAAAAAAATTTATTTTAAATCTCAAAATGGTTTAAAAATAACTGATAATTTAGATGTTTCAATAAGATGTACAATTGCTGATTTTTTCATAACCGAAACGGTAGTTGATGGAGAATTAACTTTATCTAATATCCCAATAAACTGTGGAGAATTAATTGTAGAAATTATAGATAGAGAATCAGATCCATATGCATTACCAGCAACAGAAGAAGTTGCTGATGTTTATTTGAGTGGACTTTCAGTTTCTCAAGAAAAGGGAACATTAACTGTTACTGTTAAAGATAAAGATTCAAAAGTTGGTGTTTCTGGATTAAATATAAAAGTTATAGATGTTGCAACAGAACAAGAATCTGATTTGGGTACAACAAATAATAACGGTGTTTTTACATCAAGTAATATTTTATTAGTAAATAAAACCTATAAAATTTTTGTGTCAGATCCAAACGGAATATATGGATCTATTGGAGATCTTGAATACCAAACTAATATTTTATCTCCAAAAAAAATATTGTCAGGATCTGCTAATAATTTTGAAGTGGAATTAAAAAAAGATGTTGTTGGTTTTATTATTTTAAAAACAGTAGATCAAGAATCAAACCAAGTAATACCAAATGTAAAAGTAACTTTAAAAAAAGGCCCAGCAATTGCAGAAATTAAAGAAACTGGTGTTGATGGAGTTGTTAGATTTGGTGTAAAGGATACAACACCATATATTGCAGTATTTGATAATAGTAATTATTTTATTTTTCAAAAAGCAGTAACAATTAATTCAACTGAACAAGAAGTTAAATTAAAAAAAGTGGATTCCACAAATCAAAATAGTTTAATTGTTTCAGTAATTGATAAAGACAAATATCCAATAGAAGAAGCAACCATAAAATTAATGGACTCAGTAAATAATTCATTAATAAAAACAGCAACAACAGACATTTATGGAAAATATATTTTCACAAATTTAAATGCTGAATATACTTATTATATTGAAGCAATTTCTGGAGTTTACACAGGAAGATCTGCATCAAATTTTACCATTAAAGAAAGAGAGATTAATGAAGAGACTGTTGTTTTAGATATTGGAGAAGGAACCTATAATTTAACAATATTGGATACACAAGATAGTCCAGTATCAACTGCAGTAAAAGTTTATGAAGTATCAACAAATAGAGAAATGACTGAAAAAGCAACAACAACAGATGCTCAAGGAAATACAGTTATAAGAATAAGAGCAGACAAATCAGTTTATTTTGTTATAGATAATTTCAATAGAAAATTTGTTACAAAAAATTATAATGTTCCAGCAAACACAATACTAAAAGAAACAATAAGATTACCAAGATCTGTAACATCAGCAAACATAGAATTTTTAGGATTTTTTACAAGTTCTGGAGAAACAATTACAAGCATTAGTCCAGGACAAAGTATTATTGCAAGATTTATATTAAATACAGATAAAGAATATAGTAAAGCAGTAGCACATATAAGAACAGGAACTGGAGACACGTGTGGTTCTAAAACTTATTTAGTGGAAGAAGATTTTAGTTATATAAAACAAATTAGTTATGCAGGAAACAAAATTAATGGATCAACCACCTATACACCATGTATGGGAGAAGGGAAAGATCTATTAAGCTTTACAAAAAGAGATGGAAAATGGTTTAATGTAAATATTGATAGACCAATTGTTGGCAGTTATTTAATTGATGCTGAAATAGTAATTAAAGATATTACTTCTCAAAATCAAAATGTTTATTATAGAGCAGAATTTATAACAAGTAACACAGTTTCAAGATTCCCATTAGATTCTGTATTAGGAACACAACAAAACACATCAAGTAAACAAGCATTATACGCATACGCTAAACAACAACCAATTTATGTTGGTTCTTCTAATTTTTGTGATAATGGTATTTGTTATAGTTTTTCTATATTTGACAAATCAACTAGAACAAGTAGAAATATTATTGATAAATATACAGCAAAAGAAAACACAGATTATCAACTTCAATTTAGATTAAATGTTGATAATAAAAGTTTACAAGATGTTTCTTTGAATTTAACAAGTTTAGGACAAGGAAAAACAATTAAACTAACAAACTATTTGATAGAAAGTGTTGGTTCACAAGTATTGAATGGAAAAGATAATTTTGATAATATAGATATTGGAAATTTATCAGTAAATGATTATATTTCTGGAGTAATAGATCTTTCAATAATTAACGATCAATCAGATTCATTAATATTCTCTGTTGTTTCAAATGGAGAAGTTGTATTTACAAAAAACATCTTATTTGAGATAAGAGAATCAAAAATATTAATTGCTGAACAATTGCCAACAGTATTAGTTCCATATGTTCCAAATAATATTTTAATTGCAGTAACTGAAGAAGATAAAACACCAATTGCAAATGCAGATGTTATAGTTTCAAGAAATAACAATGTTATTGATACTGGAAAAACAAATACTGAAGGAATATTTGCATACGTTTTATCAGCAACAGAATTAGATTCAACTGTTGATTTTACTGTAAAGAAACAAGGTTATAAAACAGTAATTTTAAGAAACAAAATTACAGATCAAATATTAACAATTACTCCACAATCTTTAGATATTTTAATAGATGTTTCAAAGAATTATTCTGAGAAAGTTCAAGTATCTTTAATTAACAACACAATATTACCATTGTATATTTCAAAGATTGAAAATAATATTAATAATGAATATATAGATATATCAACAATAATTAATAGTATTTTATTAGATCCAGCACAAAGAATATTATTAGATGTTGATGCTAAATTAAATGAAGATGGTATTGAGTTAATGACTCAAAAAGTAATAACTGGAGATATATTATTAACAGTTAAAGAAGACACCTTAGGAAAAGAATGGATTGTAAGAATTCCAACAACAATTAGAGTAACCTTTGGAAATAGTGTAAATAATATTAGTTGTTTAACAATAGACCCTATTGAAAATAATTTGTCTTTAGTAACTACTGAAGATGTTTCTGAATATACTGTAACTATTAAAAATAATTGTGTAGTTGATAAAACTGGTGTAGCATTAGGAAGAATATTTGCAGAACTTAATTGGCCAAAAAATAAAAAATATGGAGAATTTAGTGTTGTTTCTTTAAATAATGAATATGATTTAATAGAAAATGAAAAAGTACAAATACTTCCAAGCCTAAAAGCAAATGAATCAACAACATTAAAAATTAGATTTAAGCCAACCGCAAGTTTAAAGACTATGGTTGCAGAACCAAAAATAATTTTTAGAACACAAAGAGCAAATGTTAATGGTTTTGATGTAATATCAGCAGAACATATTTCAAAAATTATCTTAAATAATTATGCAAGTTGTATAGAGTTGCCAAAAGGAATAGTACAGACAATGTATTGTGCAATGAATCAAATGATGGGCAATATGTATTCAAACAACTTTGGATACAACCCAATGGCTTATGACCCCACAACAATGGGTTATAATCAACAACAGTTTGGCGGACAAATTGGTGTTCCATATTATGGTAGTACTTTTAATAGTATGCAATATCCAAGTTTAGGATATAGTCAAATGATGAATCAAACACGTTTCCAGAATTTTTTAGATTATCCTGCAGCAAATAATACAATGTACACAAATCAATTTGGATGTCCAGCAACAACTATACAAGTAAAAAATAATTGTGCTGATGAGGCGATGATTAAGTTTGATCCAGAATATGGAATTACTGTTATGAATAGTAATGAAATATCAGTAAAGAAAAATGCTGCTGCTAATATTAATATTCAAGGTGG
>JAQUVR010000027.1 GCA_028693335.1 Candidatus Iainarchaeum sp.
TTTAGTTGTTGTTTCTGTGATAATTATTTTAATAATTTTAAATATAAATAAAAAGCTTGCAAATGAAAAATTATCACAAGCAGTTGGAATTGTAGATGTTACAAAAAATATATCAAGAGAAAGTCATAACTTTGTAGTAACAAATTTAACTGGTAAAAAGGTAATTATAAAAAACATGAGTTCTAGTTATAGTCCAACAATAACCGGTTATATAATAAGTAGTACAAAAGATCAATTTCCTTATAATTGTATAATAACATTAGAAGAAAGCTTAACAATTCCGTCTAGTAGTATAATGCCACTAGAAATAGAATGTGTTCCTAAGCCAGAAGGAACTAGAAATTTTAAATTAAGCTTAATTACAGAAGAAAGCACCTTTATAAATCTCTTTGTTCCAGCAAATCCAAGTGCAGAAAATTGTGATGAATAGGAAATAATAATGTTTATAAATCAAAGCATCTTTTATTCTTTTAAGTTAATACAAAAAACAAGAGGTTATAGAAGATGTCAGTTATATTAGTAAATAGACATAATTTTGAAGAAGAAGTAATTGAAAGTGATATACCAGTAGTTGTTGATTTTTGGGAAAAGAGTTCAAATCAATGTAGGTTATTAAATCCTATTTTTGAAGAAGTTAGTCTTGAAAAAGAATACAGAAATAAAATAAAGTTTGTAAAAATAAACAGTGAAGAAAATAAACCAATTTCTACAAAATATAATGTAGAAGATGTCCCTTGTGTTGTTGTATTTGTTAAAGGAAAAGAAATTGGAAGAATTCCTGGTTTTGAACCAAAATCAGTTTTACAACAAAAACTAAACTATATTTTAAGAATTTAGTTTTTTTCTATTTTTTTTTTAAATAAATAAAAGTTATACCTTTTTATTTAGTTTGGAACATATAATATATATGATCAAATCAAAAAAGAGATCAAAATTAGAAAAAATATTATCAAAAGAATGGTATTTAGATCTTTTTTCTTGGAAATATATTAATGATCATCTATTAAGTAGCACATTTATTTATGTGGTTTTAATAATTATTATCTATGCCCTAGTTATGGAAATAACTAAATTTAATAAAATAAATTTTTTAATATTTTTATTAAAGGCGATCTTTATGATATTAATTTTAATATATGTAAAACATTTTGGTGAAATTACAAAAAAATGATATTTTATGGATAATCAATTAGAATTAAAAAAAATAGTTTTAGAAAATGCAGTTAAGTATAATGGTAAAGCAGATCAAAAAAGTGTTTTTGCAGTAATTCTTGGACAGATTCCTGAATATCGAACAAAAATTAAAGAACTTCAAGAAATCTTGCCAAAAATGATCTTAGAGATCAATAATTTAAATATTGATTTACAAAAAGAAGAATTGTTAAAATTAAATCCAGATTTTTTCAATAAAACTGAAGAAAAAAAAGAAAGAAATATTTTTAATTTTTTAAATATAAAAAAAGATCAAAAAATAATTAGTTGTTTTCCGCCAGGCCCAGAAAAATATTTTCATATTGGTCATTCAAAAGCAATTTTTTTAAATTATTTACTTGCAGAAGAATATGGTGGAGAATTTTATTTAAGATTTGAAGACACAAACCCAAAATTAGTAAAACCAGAATTTTATGAAATAATGCAAGAAGATATTTCTTGGCTTGGAATTACTCCAAAAAAAGTTGTTTATGCTTCAGATTATATAGATCTCTTAAAAGAAATGGCAATAAAGTTAATTAAAAAAGATAAAGCATATGTTTGTTTTTGTGATAGTGAAACAATTAGTAAAAACAGAGAAGAAAAGATGTGCTGTTCTTGTAGAAATAATAACATAGAAGAAAATTTAAAAAATTTTGCTGATATGGAAAAATTTCCAGAAGGAAAAGCAACCTTAAGATTAAAAATAGACCTTTCTCATAAAAACACCAGAATGAGAGATCCATCCATTTTTAGAGTAATTGATACAGAGCACCCAAGAATTGGAAATAAACATAGAAATTATCCAACATATGATTTTCAAAATGCAGTGTTAGATGGATATTTTAATACCACTCACAGATTTAGAACTGTAGAATTTGAAATGGCTAGTGAATTGCATCATTATATTAGAAAAGAACTTGGTCTATTTGACACATATACCTATGAATTTGCAAGATTTAATTTAAAAGGAATGGAGTCCTCTGGAAGAGTGATAAGAGAAAAAGTAAACTCCGGAGAATTGATTGGATGGGATGATCCATCACTACCAACATTAAGAGCATTAAAGAGAAGAGGTTTTACCCCAGACGCCATAAAACAATTAGTAATAGAATCAGGTATTACTAAAAATAGTGGAACAGAGATAACTTGGGACACATTAATTAAATATAATAAAAGAGTACTTAATGATAGTTCTAAAAGATACTTCTTTATAAAAGATCCAATAGAAATAGAAGTTATTAATGATCCAAAACAAAAATATTCTTTAAAAATACATCCAAATTTAGATCTTGGTATTAGAAATTTTATTTCCAATGGCAGATATTATCTAGAAAAAGAAGATGTTGATCAATTTAAGGAAAATGACTTAATAAGATTAATGGATAATATTAATTTTAGATATTTAAAAAATAATTATGAATATGTAAGTACAGATTATCTTGATTTTAAAAAAGAAAATTCACAAAATAAAAAAATAATTCATTTTTTACCAGCAGATGATTCTCAATTAATAACTGTAACAATATTTACCCCAGATCATAAATTAATCAAAGGAATTGCAGAAAAGAATATTGAAAATCTAATAATCGGAGATATTATTCAGTTTGAGAGATTTGGTTTTTGTAGATTAGATTCTATAACCGAAGAAAATAAAAATAAGGTTTATAATTTTTGGTTCACCCATTAAAAATGATCAAATAAAAATTAGCATAAAGGAGAGCAAATAAAATGATTCAAAAAATAACTAATGATGTATATAAAATAACTTTATCATCAAATATCTATTGTATAATTTCTGAAAAACTATTAATAGATACAGGAAATTATTTAGATAAAAATCTTG
The DNA here is from genome assembly GCA_028693335.1 of Candidatus Iainarchaeum sp. Classification (GTDB taxonomy): domain Archaea; phylum Iainarchaeota; class Iainarchaeia; order Iainarchaeales; family CSSED10-239; genus JAKQTP01. The sequence goes on from JAQUVR010000027.1 coordinate 3,038, forward strand.
TTGAAAAAGAGTTAAGTCAAATAATTGATTTAAGTGAAATAAAAAAAGTAATATTTACTCACCTTCATTTTGATCATATAGGAAACTTTAATTTATTTCCTAATGCTAAATTTTATGTAAGCAATCAAGAACTATTGGATTTTAAAAAAAATAAATATGAAGCAATTTTAAATCCAGTAATTGCTAAAAAATTTAATGCAAATTTATTTGATGTTTTTAGAATGAAATTACCTGCAAATTATAAAATAATTGCAACACCTGGTCACACTAGAGGCAGTATTGCAATTTACGATTCAAAGAATAAAATATTATTTTCAGGAGATACATTGTTTTTTGATGGATTTGGTAGAGTTGATATGCCAACATCAGACCCAAAGAAAATGGAAAAATCTTTAATGCTTTTAGAAGATCTTGATTTTGAGATTCTGTGTCCTGGGCATGATTATTAATAATGAAAGAAAATATCATATTAATAAATCAGTAAAATAGATATTTATTTTTTCCATTCTTTTTTTCTATAAAAATATTTGTTGGTCTGTTAAAATCAGAATTGCCAAGATTTTAATAATAATTTTTATTTAATAATAATTTTAAACTTTTTTAGATCTTTTTTTAATTTCTCATAATCGCCAGTAAACTCAATAGCATTTATTCCCATATTTATTGCAGGATAGACATCATCTAAAGGATTATCTCCAATCATTATCATCTCTTCTGGTTTTACTTTTGATCTCTTTAACATTTCTTCATAGATCTTTGGATCTGGTTTAATGGTTTTAACATCAAATGAAAATAAAGGATAATCTATGTAATTAAAGAGATCTGTTTTTTTCTTAACATTTTTTATAACAAAAACAGAGCTATTAGAGATTAATCCTGTTTTTATGTTTAGATCTTTTATTTGTTTTAATAAAGAAATAGTAAAATCATATAACACAACATTATACTCAGAATCCTCTCTAATTTTTATTGCTTTCATGACATTAGAAAATGTTGGTTTAATTTTAAAATGTAATAAAAATTTGGAATATGCTTCAAATTCATTACTCCATTCTTTTGTTTGAATAATACTTTCAAAAGCTTTAACCACTTTTTTATGATCTTCCTTAATATTAAAAGCAATCTCTAATTCTCTAACAGAACTGGTTAAAGGAGATTTTTTTCTTGTTGCAAGAGTATTCCAAAGATCAAAACATATTAATTTTATCATTTTATCACAGTTTTATTATTAATTTGTAAAACAATACAATTAAAATGATTATTTTCTTCAACTATTTTTATAGTGAGTAAAATATGGATCTAAAATATACACAAATAGATATATTAAATAAAAAACAGTTTAATGATTTTTTAAAAAATGAAGAATTACTTTTTCAATTGTATACCTTATATTCAGAAAAAGACAGATCTGGTTTTTCTTTGGTACATAAATCATTTGAAGAATTCAGATTAGGTTATCAAGAATATAAAAACACTCACACACATCTTTTTTTAGTATTTGATGGTAAAGACCTTGTTGGTGCAATAACTAGTCATAGAGAAGATAGAAACACAGCTTATATTTCTAGATTTGCGGTTAGAACAAAATATCAAGGTAATGACATTGGAAGAATTTTAATGATTAAAGCATATGGTTCTCTTTTAAAAAAATTTAAATATAAGCAAATAGAGATGACTGCAAGAGCAGGAGCACAAATAATTAATAAACTTCTTTGTGGGGTTACAAAAATTGGTCTTAAAAAAAGACAATTTAATGGAGAATATAGATATAGCTTAAATCCAAAAACAACAGTTAAAGACAATAAATCAGAATATGTAACCATAAAACTAAAAAAACAAACTCCAAAAATAAAACCCAAAGTTATTTAGTTAAAAATATCTTGTTTTCTTATTAGATTTGTTATTAAACATTTCTGTAATTTATTTATAATATTTAAAAAAACTAATTTTATAAGAAAGAATATATATGCCCACAAAAATAAGAAAAGAGATATTAGAAAGTACTTGGCAAGAAGATCTACTTAGATTAATATATAGTGGGCAAATAGAAAATATTACAGAAATATTACCATTAATTACCCCTGGAGAGAATATAAGAGCAGCTCTTGACAATATTTTAGATGGACAAACTGGCGCTATTATTATTCTTGGGACTAATGAAAAGTTAGATGATATTGTTAAAGGAGGCATGAAACTAGATGTTCCATTTACTCCAAGTAGATTATTTGAATTATCTAAAATGGATGGTGCAATAATTCTTTCAAATGATCTAAAAACTATTCTACATGCTAATGCTCATTTGATGCCAGATAGAGACGTTTCTTCAAAGGAAACTGGTATAAGACATAGAAGTTCTGAACAAACAGCAAAACAAACAGGCTTACCTGTTATTACAATATCAAAAAGAAGAAATATTATTTCATTATTTTTTAAAGATCAAAAATATGTTTTGCAAGATCTAAGTCTATTAATTGTAAAAGCAAATCACGGAATTAACACTCTTAGAAGATATAGGGAAAGAGTTGATCAGGCATTAGATCAATTAACATACAATGAATTAAATAACCAGTCTTCTCTTTCAGAAGATGCTATATCAATTATTCAAAAAATATTATATTTTTATGTACATAGTTTTGAATTAGATAACTTGATTATAGAACTTGGAAATCAAGGAAGAGAAGTTGTTCAAAGCATGTATGAATATGCATTTGGTTTAGATGATGTTTTGTCTTTGATATTACAAGACTATTGTGAGCCAGAAATAAATAAAGAAGAAGCAGATATTTTAGTTAAAAAAATAAAACTATTAGATCTTAGAAAAATAACAGATCCTAAAAAAATATCCGAAATTTGCTCTATTCCTTTAGATATAATAGATCATAATCTTAATAATGAAATAATCTATAAATATCCAAGAGGATATAGGATATTATCATTAATACCAAAAGTAAAAAAGAAAACTATTGAAAAAATAATATATAATAAGAAAAATATCTATAATATTCTAAACACAACACCAGAAGAAATGTCAAAAATTACAGATCAAGATATAAATTTTTCAAATTATTTAAAAAGAAAGCTTGACGAATTGGTTGAAAAATCAATAGATTTTGTTGGGTTATAATTACCTTTATAAATAATTTGGTTATCTTTTTTAATATACTAACTATAGAGAAATAATTTATGAAAAAAACAACTTTTCTGTTAATAATTGTTTTAATAATTATAATAATATTTTTTATTTTTGCAAACTACAAAACAATTAAACAATCAGAAACAGAAATCTCTAAAGATATTTTAGAATATCAGAATGGGTTGATTAAAGCAAGTAATTTATCAACAGTAATTATTCTAGGAATCATTGTTGTTATATTTTTTATATTTTGGAAATTGTTTTTCAGATAGTTTTATTAAAAAAGATCAGATATGTTAAATAAAAAAGCAATAAGCCCAATTATTGCATCAACTTTGTTAATCGTAGTTTCAGTAATTATTATTGTTGTTGTTTTAACTTTTGGAACAGATTTTACAAAAAAAGGAACAATACAAGTAGATAATGTCTTTGGAAATTAGAAAGAAACTGTTGATATATCTTTATTTCCAAGAAACTATGCTAATGGCAAATTAACTTTTAGAAATTCAAGTAATCAAAATATAGTTGTCTTAGGATATAAGATATTTGATGAAAACACAAGTGCTGGAGCACAAGATCTAATATTGTTAGAAGAATCTATTTTGGTAAATAATGGTGGACAATCAACCATTGAATTTAGTAGGTTGCCTGTTGGATCTAAATTTTCTGTTCAATTATATTTAGAAAATGAAGTTTATGTAACATTAAAAAATATTTCAATTTTTCCACCAAATAATCCAGAAGAAACAGATCCACCAATAGATCCACCAGAAGAAACCTGTTTATTTGATAATTTTGATCCACAGTTATTTTTAACAAATTGGGATTTTTCTAAACTTGATAAAGGTGTGGTTGGTAATAGTTATAACTCAACAACAGATTGTCAATTAATTGCTGGAGAAGAAGGCACATATCTTGCTGTTGTAGATTATGGTCATTTTTCTGGAAATGAAATATTAAATTGTAGTAATGATTCAACATTAAATATTGATGATAGTTTTAGTATTGAAATGATTTTAAATACTAATTATGAAGTGCCCAATATTATAAAAATGGCAATAGGAAAAGAACACAGTTGTTTTTTATTAAATTCTAAATCTGTTGAATGTTTTGGAAATAATGCGTATGGTCAATTGGGAGATGGCAAGGAAGCATCTAGACTACACCCAAGGCCAATTGAAACAAAAGTTCCAGAACTAGAAAACATTATAGATATTGGTGCTGGAGATAATTTTTCTTGTGCACTTACTGGAGATGGAAATATCTATTGTTGGGGTATTGGAGAAAGTGGGAGATTAGGTATTGGTTCTGAAGAGACGGCGCTATCACCTAAAAAAATAATAGAAGGAGATAAAGATATAAACTTTGTAAAATTAAGTGTTGGTGGAAGACATGCCTGTGCTGTTAGTGATGAAAAAGGAATAAAAAGTCTATATTGTTGGGGAGCTAATGATTTTGGTCAATTAGGTGTTGGATCAGAGGACCCATTCATATCAAAAATTATTCTAGTTGATCTTAAAGGAATTGTGGCAACAGATCTTAATGTGGTTAGTGGATATGCTCATACTTGTTTAAATACAATTAATGATAAAAAAGAACAAGAGTTTTTTTGTTGGGGTGATAACAGTAGGGGACAAGTTGGTATTAATTCTTTAGAACCTAAATTTAATGGACTTCAGTCACATAATAACAATAAAGTTGTAGATGTGTTTTC
>JAQUVR010000028.1 GCA_028693335.1 Candidatus Iainarchaeum sp.
AGAACCTTGATCACCAAAAATTAATTTTTGATCTGTCTCGCCCATAAAACAACAACCAGATATCTTGTATTCGTGATATGCAACACCAACTAATAAACCAGCAACACCAGAAATTAATGTGTCTGTTGCACTGGAATCAAATATTAAATCTTTATTTTTTAATTTTTGCAAGTTTTTTTTAGTTTTTTCATCACTAGTTACAGCAAGAACTCTTGGTTTTTGATTTAATCTTTTTTCTCCAATATTTAATCCTGCAAATGTATAAATCTCTTTTACGCCTATTTTTTTTGCAAAAGCAGCAATACTTTCGGCAAATTCATAATGTTGATTACTATTGTTACTACTTGCAAGACTTGGTTGAACTGGGCCAATCAAAAAAAGATAATCTCTATTTTTATAACTATAAACATGAATTTCATCATTTATTAGTTCTAATAAAGAATTTTTTGCATGAACTGCTGGTGGGAAACTATCTGAAGTTACTTTTGCAAAAAGTGTTGGTTTTGGTTTAAGCTCATTAACTAAATAATCTAAAGCAATCTTACCAACCAATCCAATTCCTGGCAATCCAACTAATAAAACTGGATTTTTTAATTTTTTATTTTTTAATATTTGTATTTTTGTAACCATATTAAATCAAAAATTTATTTCTTTTTTGTTTCTTTTTTTAATTTGTCTGATGTGATGATATTTAAATTACAACCTTTAAAAGACTTTTCTAAAACTGCAGACATTTCCAAAAATACTTTGTGTGCAAGTTTGTAATCTTTTGCAACAATAGTTAATTCATATTTGCCTGGTGCTAGATAAATTATATTTGTTCCTTTAAAATCACTAACAATTTTTGTTAAATTCTTTTTAATTATTTCAGCACCATTTTCTTGTGAACAAGATATTTCTAATTGACTGATTATTTTTTTATCTTTAACAGTTATACTTTTTGATAAAACATCAAACAATTTTGAAGAATGTTTTTTATCAATATCTGGACAATAATTAACACCGTATTTAACAATATTTACAAAACCATCATACAAATTAGGATTTTTTTCCATTAATGGTTCGGCAATTTCTGTCCAAGCAGTATCTTGATCTAACCCTAGATCTGTAGCAATCGCACTCATTAACCCTTGAGCTCTTTTAAACAAACGATAATCTGATATTTTTCTTTTTTCATCGGCTTCAGAAACTCTATTAAAAGAAACATCAATTTGATTTTTTTTTGTATCAATGTGCAAAACTTTTGCTGCTCTGATCTGATTTATTTTTACATGGTTGTGAATGTTTTTTACCCAAGTTGATGATATTTGAGAAACGTGTACAAAGCCTTCTATATCATCATATTCTAATAAAGAAACAAACACTCCAAAATCAGTAATTTTTATAATCTTACAAACAACAATTTCTGCAATTTTTGGATATTCTATCATATTTTTTTCACAATTTTTAAATTATTCATATTTTTTTACAAAATTTTTGGAGTGCAATATAGTAAAAATATTTTCAGGCAACTCACAAACAATTTCTTTTTCAAATGGACCATATTCTTTCATATCTGGAGCAATAAATGATGGAATGCTTTGTAAGACTATTGCTTTTATTAATGGCAATTGGTTTTCATTTTTTGTTTTCTTATTTAGTCCAAATAAAGAATCTGTGTATTCTTCTTGTTTATCCATTAATTTTAACACACCTTTTACAAAATCAATTTCAAAATCTATTAAATTATCTTCTTTAAAATCTTTTGTTCGACTATACATTAAACATAAATTAAGACATTTTTTTAATCTTATTTCTCTTATTTTAGAGATCATACTTTTTAGTGCATCATATTTTTTTAGTTCTTCTTGACTTAATGATTCTATTGCAGAAAAATATCTTGTTTTTTCTTGAGCAATAAACTTTTTTAACTCTTTATAAAATGATTGATCTAATTTTGATAATTTTGGTGATTTGGTTTCAAGTCTATATATTCTTCTAAGTTCATCATAATCTAAACTGTATTCAATCATATTGCAACACCCTTTAATATTAAAAATGAAGATACGGCAATTGGCAATTCAATTTCTTCATCAAAATCATATGGTCCATAGGTTTGATCTTTAATTCTAAATTTTGGAGTAGGTTTTAAAATTTTAATTTTTTTAAAATTTTTATTATCTAACACAACAGGATCAAAAAATGGATCAAAATCATCTAATTTATCAACAGATTCAATTGTATTAGATAAAAAACCAGTACCACCATGTAAAGTATCTGGCATCCTCATTATTTTATATATATCACTTGATGACATTGGATCTATTTTAAAAGCCATCTGTGAAATACTAAAATCAATTAAGTTTTGCCAAAACTTTTGACCATTACTAAAATTACTGTATAAAATATTATTGTGCATCTTATTTAAAATATCATCTTTTTTTTCCAAAAACTGTTCTGTTTTTAACTTGCTAAAATTAAAATCATTCTTTAATTTTGTGTGATCAGCAGTATTAACATAATCAATCATAAAATCCATTATCTTTTTTGACCAACCATTAGATTTATTTGGTTTTGGACAAGACCATTGTTTATTTAGATATTCAAAACCAAGTTGTTTTAAATCTAAATCTCTTGCAAGAATATAATTCATCATTTGCAATCTTGCAGATTTTGATAAATTAATTATAGATGGATTTGTTAGTCTTATGTGATAACCTTTAGATCCAGAAAAACTAATTATAAAATAACTAGGATCTAAATTAAAATCTGTTTCTAAAAAATCAATTAATCTTTTGGTTTCTGTTTTAGCTTTATTTAAACAAATATCACAGGTCCATTCAGTAATTTCAACAACAGATCCACACTCTGTACAATTACTTATGTGTCCGGTTCCATGTTTTTTACACTCTGGATTTTTACACACCCAAATATCGTGTTTATTTTTACAATCTAAATCAAAATCATCACTATCAAATTCATAAACAATATCAGCACCAGTTAATTGTTTTTCTTCCATTGGCCCTCTTTTGTCTGGGTAATTATAATAACCAACAGAATATGATATAAAAAACGGAGTCTTTGTTCTTAGATATTCATTTAACGCAGAATCATTTGCAAAACTTAGATGTCTAGCACTAATTTTTTTACCAAAATCTCCAATACCAATTTCTCTTTTTTCTATAGCTATTGTGCTATTTACAAAGTTATTTTTATAGTATTCTTTAAATAAATCTCTTAAAAAGTAAATATTTTGATTAATTTGGTTAATATTTGAGATATTGGAACCATCCATAATATATTATATATTAAAAATATTTTAAAATAGACCTGATATTAAAAAAAACACCTATTCTATCACTGTAGCTCCATCGTTTTCCTTATCCCTTAAAACGGAGTATTTTGTAGCAGTAACTGCATTTAAAAGTTGTGGCTCATGGGTTACAATAAAGATTTGATCTACTAATGATGGCAAATCGTCATCTATTACCTTAGATAACATAGATATCCCTTGTTGATCTAGGTTGTGTGTTGGCTCATCTAAAACCAATAATCCTAATTTTTTAGTCAAACACAAAGCAACAGCAACTCTTATACTTAACGCAGCACAAGTTCTTTCGCCCCCACTTAATATACCTTCAACCCTTATCCATGTTTTTTGTGTTGTTAAAACTTCTAATATATAATCAGATTCTGCTCTAAGTCTTGCAGAAATATAGTCATTATAAGGATATATTTTTGACCAGATAATGGATAGTATTTTATTAATATTATCAACTAAGACTGTTCTTAATTGTTTTTGACTAGACTCTGTTGCTTTTATAAAATGCGTTAAATTTATTGAAACTTGATTTAGTTTTTTCAAAATTTGTTCTTGTTTTTCTTTTTGATCTAATAATGAAAAATATCTTCTTTGATTTGTTTCTAAAGTTAATAACATCTTTTGTAAATTTTCTTTTTGTAAATTTAAAGAGTCTAATTTTGATTTTAAGGCACCTAGTTCTTTTAATATTTCATTATATTTTTCTTCATCAAAGTCTTCTTCTGACAACTGTGATCTTAAGGCTTGTTTTTTTTTTAATAATTGATCAACCAATTGTTTTTTTTCATTATAATCAATAGCTAAAAGAATATTTGAAATTTTTAAATCATAATCAGATAAATCTTCTTTTTTTTCTAATGTTTCTTGATCTTTGTTTATTTTATTTATATTTTCTTTAATTAATTGATCATCAGTTTCTATTTTCTTTATTTTTTGTAAAATAAATGTATTTTCTTTTAATTTTTCTTCTTCTTCTTTTAATTGTAGTTTTATTTTTTGATTATTTGTAATTTCTAATTGTATTAGGGCAAGATTCTCTTTTATTTTTAAAAGATCATTTGTTTTATCTTCTATTTTTTTAGTGATTTGTTCCTTTGTTAAAACAGAATCACAAACTGGACAATTAAAAAAACCTTTTTTTAACTCAGAAATTGCAATTTCTAATTCTTTAATATTTGATAAAAATTCTAATTTTTTTGATTGTAATGACTCTGCTTCTTTTTCCATTAATTCTTTTTCAAAAATAATTTGATTTTGATCTTTTGGTAATAAAAACAAAGAATCTTCTAATTTTTTTTTCTCTATTAATAATTTTTGTTCTTGATCTTTAAAAAAAACACATCTGTTTTCTAAGTCTTTAGTTTTTGTGTCTATTAAAAAATTCTTTTTTTGCTTTTCATTAAATTCTTGTTTTAATCTATTAATTTCTTCTTTTAAAAATAATAAATCATTATTAAAAAAATCATTTGTTTTTTTTTCTATATCATCTATTTGTTTAGATAAATCATCTATCTTTGATTCAGTAACTTTTAGATCTAAGGTTATTTTTTCAAAAATTTGTTTTTTTTTACTAATATCTAAATACTTTTTTTCCAATTCTTCTTTTTTAAAAGAAAAAGACATTAGTTCGTTTTTTGTATCTTCTAGTTTAGTATTTGTTAACTCTATTTCTTTATTAATATCATCAACATCATAATCAGCAATTTGAGATTTAACTTGCTCAATTAAGTTATTGTGGTTTTCTGCAGATTTTTCAACATCTAATTGAACTTTTCGGGCATTATCTTTTATTAGATCTAATTGACTAATACCAAACAGATCATCAAACTGTTCCTTTCTTTTTGCTGGTGCTAATTTTAAGAAATAGTCTAGTTCGTTTTGTTCTCCATAGACTATTTTTACAAACAAGTTATAATCAATATTTAATATTTCTGATACTGCTTGATTAACATCTGTTTGTTTTGGACCAGAGAATAATTTATCATTTTTATAAATTTTTGCAGTATTTGTTTTTTCTGAAATAATCTCTCTTTCTATTCTATAATTATTTTGATCAATTGTTAATTCTAGAATTACTTTTGCTTGTTTTTCTTTTTGAGGTTTAAACATTATAACCTCATCAAGTTTTATTTTTCTATTTTGTAGAGAAGGAAAAGATCCAAACAAAGCATAACAAATAGCATCAACTATGCTTGATTTTCCTGAACCCATTTGTCCTATGAATAGATTAGTTCCTTTATTAAACTCTATTTTTGTATTTTTGTGGGTTTTCCAATTATTAAGTGTAATTGATCTGATCATATATAATATATATTATGATAAGAAAAATATATAAATTATTTAATTTTAAAAAATCAAAAAAAACACTAAGAAGTTTTAAAAAGACCAAAAATCAAGAAAAATATATGATACTAAATAAAATATTAAAAGATCAAAGAGCACAGATCTCAGCAGAAATGATTATTTTACTTGCTGCAATAATCGCTATTGTCTTAGTAATTGTCACACAATTACAAAAAACAACCACAAAAGCAAATAAAACGGTGGAAAAAAGCGCAGACAAAGTTTTTGATAAAATAAGTAAGATCGAATAAATGAAAAAAGGTTTTTTAAGTCTAGAATATATTTTATTAACAGCGGCAACATTATCTGCAATTTCTATATTGATCTTGTCTGGTGTTAGTCTTTATAATAAAAATATTAATGCAATTGATGATTATAAATTAGAAAAACTCCACACAAATTTAAAAAATAACATATCACTAATAGAATTAAATAATGGATCTAAAAAAACAATTTATGTTGAAACAATTAATGAATGGGTATTTAGAAAAAGTAATTTGAATTGTATTATCATAAAAAACAAACAAAAAACAAAAGAGATCTGCTCAAATTATAAGATAACAATCAACGTTTCTAAATTTTCTGGAGATGGTAAAATCAATATTGAAAATAAAAACAATACTATTTATTTAAATATCCAACCTAATTAGAAATATGGACACCAGTAAAATTGCACAATATTTATTATTTCCTGGAATTATAATACATGAATTAGCTCACGCATTTGCGTGTGTAATATTAAATGTCCCAATAAAAAAAATCAAATGGGTTGGTAAAGATGGAGGGTATGTGGTTCATGAAAACTCCAAATCCTATAAAATTATTATTATAGCATTATTTCCATTTTTATTTAACATTCTAGTATCATTAATATTTGCAAGATTATTTATATTAAATGAAGATATATTTGTAAAATTGTTATCAGTGTGGTTAGCATCATCTGCGTTATTTTTTTGCGTACCAAGTTCTCAAGATACAGATAATTGCATATCAACTTTAAAAGAAAGCTATACTAAAAAACAAAGTTTTTTAGAAATTTTAATAAAGATCTTATTATTTCCAATACCTTTGGCAATATTAATAATCTCTTATATATTTAAAATATTGGATAAATTTACATTATTTAGGGTGTTTTTAATAGTTTTTTGGTTCTATTTGTTTATTATCTAAAATAATTATATTTAAATAGATTCCTAAACAAAATAATATATACAATAAACTCTTATTTTTAATTAAAAGGAAAATAACATGGAATTAACAAAATATGAAATAACCAGATTAATATCTGCAAGGGCTCAACAACTATCTTGTGGAGCACCAGCATTAGTTAAAACAAATAAAGAGAGTACAGCTTATACTATTTCAAAGGATGAATTTGATAATAAAACAATTCCTTTGGCAATAATAAGAACAAAAAACAATAAAAAAGAAATAATTACAATAAATTAGAAGGTGTGTTTATAATGGGTAAGGCAATGTCTAATAAGATAAAAGCAAAAGCAAAAATACTATTAAATGAATTTAAAGCAGATTTTGGTACAGATTTTACAAAAAATAAAGAATTTTTAAAAACTATGAAATTACCATTATCAAAATTAACAATAAACTTAATGTCTGGATATATTACTAGATATATAAAAAATGAGAAAAAAGAACAAGAAGCATTGAAAATAAAAATTCAAGATAATAAGGTTCCTACAAGAGCACCAAAAGATAGAACTATTTCTCACTAGTTTTTTTTTAAATATTTAAAGCAAATCTTAAATTCGCAACAATTCCTGAAAACGAATTTAAAGATCTGCTTATTTCATGTTCTAAATCAACAACATGAACTTTAGCATTTATTTTTTCAGCAGATCTTATTAATTCTTGAATATCATTTAGATTAGATTGCCAAAGTTTTTCAGAAATTAAAATAGTTTCAACAGCGCCCATATCTATTGCTGATTTTATTTGATCTAATCCATATACTGCTTTTTTATTATCTTTTCCTAAATTTTCTAAAAAAACATCAAATATTTTTTGTTC
>JAQUVR010000029.1 GCA_028693335.1 Candidatus Iainarchaeum sp.
TAAGAACAATATGCGAAGTTTTAAAATTTTGTGCAACAATGCTAATTGTGTGTGTTCCAATTTTGTTCATTACAGATCCATCTGAAAAAATAACATCTGCACCTGTTAAAAAAAAATCAATTTTTTTAAGATAACTGGCAACAGCAGAGTCAACTATTTGAATGGTCTTTATTCCATAATCGCTTAATTCTTTTGCTGTAATTCTTCCTTGATATCTTGGTCTTGTTTCTGTACAAAAAACTGTAAAATCTATTCCTTTGTCATAAGCTTTTTTTAAAGATCTTTCTACAAGATTTGAATGGCAATGAGTTAAGACTATTGTTCCATCTGTTATTAGTTGACTAGTTGTGTCAACAATTTTTTGATTATTTTTTATAATGTTTATTCCATATTCATCAATTGCTTTAATTAATTTTTCTCTATCCTCTTTTTTTGAAAACTCTTGTGCATGTATTAAAATATAGTTAAGTGAGTTTCTAAGTTTTGGTTCATTCATTCTTTGTTTAATTAAATGATTTATATTTTCTGTAAGTTCATTAATAAACTCTAATTCTACTTTATTTGTTTTTTGAATATAGTTATATATTGCTCCAATTGCTGCAAGTTCAATTCTACTAGCTCCTTGTATTTTTATATCTTTTATATCTTGTGCTATTTTTTTAACATTTAGATCTATCATTGTTTTTCACCTATAAATAAAAGGAAAATAGATTTATATTTAAAGGTTTCTTCTCTATTATTTATATATTTTATATATATTTTTCTTATTTTAAAAAAGGAAAAAAAGACTATTTAAACATATTTTTATATTTTTTAAGAAAAGGTGAGTTTTTTTGTCAGATAGCTTAGGAACAAGCAGAGTTGTAGCAAAAGATGCTAATAGTGAAAAAATCCAATTAAGTGATGATCAAGATTTAGAAGAATTTTTGAGATCTTCTCTTCCAAACATATATGTAATTGGTGTTGGTGGAAGTGGAGGTAATAGTCTTGATCGTATGAATCGTGTAGGTATTGAAGGCACTGCAATGATTGCCATGAATACTGATGCTCAAGCACTTTTAAAAATAAAAGCAGATAAAAAAATGCTTATTGGTAAAAAAACAACAAGAGGTCTTGGAGCAGGATCTAATCCAGATGTTGGAAAGGGTGCTGCAGAAGAATCAAAAGAAGATATTAAAAAAGTTTTAAAAGATGCAGACATGGTTTTTGTTACTTGTGGTCTTGGTGGTGGAACTGGAACAGGCGCTATACCAGAAGTTTCAAAGATAGTTAAAGAAAATAATGCTTTGTGTATTGGTGTTGTAACTTTACCATTTGCAGTTGAAGGTAAACAAAGAATTGAAAATGCTTTATCTGGTCTTGAAAGATTAAGAAAAGAAGTTGACACTTTAATTATTATTCCAAATGATAAAATTTTAGAAATTGCACCTGATTTGCCATTGCAAATAGCTTTTCAAGAAGTTGATAAAATTTTAACCCATTCTGTTAAGGGAATAATTGAGTTAGTAACTAGAGCTGGAATTATTAATCTTGATTTTGCAGATCTAAGAACAATATTATCTAATGGTGGTCTTGCAATGATTGGTGTTGGAGAAAGTACTGCAACAAACAGAGGCAATAATGATTCTAGAGCAATTGAGGCCGTAGAAGACGCATTAACATCTCCTTTATTAGATATAGATATATCTAATGCAAAAAAAGCACTTGTAAATGTAATTGGTGGCGCAGATATGACACTTAAGGAAGCAGAAGTGATTGTTGAAACAGTTGCGTCAAGAATAAGTCAGGAAGCACACATAATTTGGGGTGCTATGATTGATGATGATATTCCAAGAAGTGCAATAAAAGTAATGGTTGTTATTGCTGGTGCTGATATTCCTTATCTTTCAGAAATTAATGGACTCACAAGTAATAGCACAACAATGATTGAAGATAAAAAACAAAAGGACGAACCAAAAGATAAACTATTTAATCAAGCAGAGAAGGTTATTAAAAATAATTGATTTTTGATCTGTTTTATTAAAAGTAATGGCTTTTTAAAGAATTTTAATCATATATTATTTTATTAATAGTGAGAAAATATGAAAATATTTAAAAAAATAAAAGAATTTTTTATATCAACAAAAAGAATTTTATCAATAGCAACAAAACCAAGTAAAAAAGAATTTTTAACAATGTCAAAAGTTGTTGGGCTTGGAATGGTTGTTATTGGTGTTATTGGTTTTGTTGTAAAAATAATTATGAATTTAATTAGTTAGTGATAATTATGATATTTACAGTTAGAACAACAGTTGGTCAGGAAAAAGTTGTTATTGATATCTTATATAATAAGATAAAAGATGATGAACTACCAGCATATTCATTAGTAGAAATGGCAGATTTAAAGGGATATATTTTAATTGAAGCTGATTCTGAAAAAACAGTTGAATTATTAATTCACAATGTTCCACACATAAAAGGTGGGCAAATTGTTTCCGGAAAAATAAATGTTAAAGAAATTGCTGGAATATTAGAGTCTAGACCATTAATGAGTTCAATAAAACCAGGACAAACAGTGGAAGTAATCTTAGGTCCATTTAAGGGATCTAGAGCAAAGGTTACAAGAGTAAATGTTGCAAAAGAAGAGGTAGTTATTGAATTATTTGATGCAACAGTTAAAATTCCAATAACAATAAAAGCAGAAAATATTAAATTGTTAAGTTAAAAAATAAAAAGAGAGTGAAAAATTTATGGCAACAATAAAAGTTTTAGTAGATGCAGGAAAAGCAAATGCAGGTCCACCAATTGGTCCAGCATTAGGTCCATTAGGTGTAAATACAGTTGATGTTGTTAAAGAAATAAATAAAGCAACAAAAGATTTAGAAGGTATGCAAGTACCAGTAAAGATACATATTAATTCAGACAAATCATATTCTGTAGAAGTTGGTGCTCCATTAACAAGTGCATTAATAAAAAAAGAATTAAACTTGAAAAAAGCATCAGGTGTTCCAAACACAAATTTTGTTGGTAATTTAACTTTTGATCAATTAATTAAAATAACAAAAGCAAAATATCCACAATTAATTTCAAGAAACATGGAATCTGGTCTTAAAGAAGTTGTTGGAACCTGTAGATCTCTGGGTGTAACTATTGATGGATTAAGCCCAGAAGAGATTACTAAAAAAATAAATAATCAAGAATATAAGGGAAAATATTAATTATTTCCTTGATTTTTCTATTTTTTCTTAAATTTGTTAAAAGAAATATATTTTTATATACTATTTTCTTATATTTTATAAAATATATTTTAAATATGGTGATTAATTATAAAAAAATTATTAAACTTTTCAATAACAATATTTTTATTTTTTATATCTTTAAATTTAGTGTGCTCTGCAGACTTTGCAATAACAGATCTTTCAGTGCCAAAAATAGTTTATGAAGATTCTAATTTTGATATAAATATTTTTGTGGCAAACACAGGATCTGCTTCTGCAAATGTTGATCTTGATATAGAGTTGTACAGACCAAATGTTCCAGTCTTAATATTTAATAAAAATGGAAATTCCATTCCTGGTAATTCAATTGGGATTGTTAATTTTGAATTTATTAATGTTGATACTAATTTTTCAAATAGTCAATATATTATAAGAGCAGTAATTACTAATGAAGATCCCGTTAGTGGAAAAGCAATAAATAATACAATTACAAAATATTTTGTGGTTTCAAGAGCTCAAAGAAAAACACCTATTCCAGATATGCCAATATTTTTTGGATTGATTGTTGGTGTTTTTATTGGTGTTTTATTTTTGTCTTCTAAAAAAAATATTAATGGTACAAATAAATGAACGAAACAGAAATACAGATTTTAAAAAAATCTGGGCAAATAACAAATAAAGCACAGAAATTCGCAAAAAAAATTATTGTGCCTGGTGTAAGTCTTTTTGATGTTGGTACAAAGATTGAACAATTTATTAAAGAGCAAGGTGCACAACCAGCATTTCCAGTAAATCTTTCAATTGATAATCAAGCCGCACATAATTCATATAGTGATGAAGAATTATTAATTTCTGAAGATATGATTTTAAAGGTAGATATTGGTTCACAAATTGATGGATATATTACTGATTCTGCACAAACAATTATTTTTAATAAAAAACATGAATTGTTAAAAGAAGCAAGTTTTAATGCATTAATAAGTGCAAAAAATTATCTTTTTGAAAATCTTAATTCTGCAAGAGTTTGTGATATTGGAGAAATTATTGAAAATAAAATTTCTTCTTATGGCTTTAAACCAATTTGCAATTTAACAGGTCACTTTATTTCAAAATATTTAACACATGATTCTCCATCTATTCCAAATGTAAAAAACAATAACAATTTGAAATTTATTGATCTTTGTGATCAAAAATGGTTTGCAATCGAACCATTTGCATCAACTGGTAAAGGCGAGATCTTTGAAGGTGCTAATGTTTATATTTTTCAATATTTAGAAGATCGCCCAATAAGAAATCCAAATTCAAGAAAAATATTAGAAGAAATAAAGCAATTTAATGGCCTTCCCTTTTCAGAATTTTGGGTAGGTAAAGAAATGTCTGCTTTTGATAGAAAGTTTGCATTACGTGAATTATTAAGACAACAGATAATTTCAAGTTATCCTGTTTTATTAGAAAAACAAAATACCTTAGTTTCTCAATGTGAGACCAGTTTTTCAATCAATGATAAAGAGATAATTGATTTGGTGAATATTGATGAGCTCTACTGATATCTTTAACAAAAATAATTTATTTAAATTATTTTTAATAATCTTATCTGTAATAATTTGGGTTTATTTTTATGTTTCTAGTAAATTAAGTTTAGATCTATTAATTATTTTTGATATTCAATCAATTATTAATACAGTCTTTACTTTTAATTTTTTATTATTTTTATTATTTTTTCCATTGCCAACAATAATTATTATTGCTATGTCATTTAATGATAATAAAAAAATTAATATTATTCAAATTATTTTTAGTTTGTTATTTGCAACAATAATTTCAATGATTGTATTTAAGCTAAATTATGTTTTTTTGATATTTTTTATGCTTTATTTAATTTTACACATAATAATTAGTATAATTGCAAGTAATAAATTTAATGACAATAAGGAAAAAAAAATTATATCTATTTCAAATTCTATAAGTTCCATTGTTGCAATTCTTTTTGCAGTTATTTTATTCTTAATTGTTTTTATATCTATTTTACCTGATCAAAAAATAAAAGCAGAGCAAATGGAAATAGGGATTGTTAATTTGTTTGTTGGAGATGATTTATCTAATTGGATTGGCACCTCCTATAGTATAAGTAGACAATGTACTGTAGCTAATGTTGATTATATTATGGGCTCTAGTCAATACAGAGCATTATCCCAAAACACAAACAAAGAATCGACTGCGTTTGTAAATTACATGGAAGACCTTAAAGAAAAGAACACAAAAACAAAAACAGACAAAGAAATCATGGCTATGTATCCAGATCTTACCGCTGATAACATACGTGGCAAGGTTCTTGAAACCATTAAATCAATTCCATTGATGAGAATAATAGAGTCCAATTTTGCAATAATTTTTGCTTTTTTGATTGTATCTATTGTTTATTTTTATTTCTGGATTGCTTTTTTAATTAGTTCAATATTTGTGGTATTATTTTATAATCTTTTTAATATTGGAGAAAATGTTGAAAATTCAACAAATTAGTGATGATGATGAATGCTAAATTTAAATTATTATTTGTGTTTTTTTTAATTATGTTATGTGACCCAATTTTTGCAACATCTACTACAACCGCACAAAATATTAGTAGACAATATCTTTTAGATAATGAATTTATTGATGTTAGTGCAAGTTATATTTCTTGTGATAATTCTAATTATTATTTAGTTGCAATTATTGATGTAAAAAGCAACATTGTTTTTTATGTTCCAATATCTTCAGAAAGTGGAGAAGTCTATAAGACTCTAGGTCAAGATAATAGAATTAAATCTTTATTCAAGTCTGCAAATTTAATTACTGAAATTAGTAAACAAACAAGTACAAATTATTTAACCACTCAACTTATAGACAAAATAGATTCATTAAGATTGGTTTTAGAATCAAAAGAGGCAAGACTTGATGGAATTGTTAAATCAAATCATTCTGCTATAATTACTACAAGAGTAAAAGACACTCAATCAAAATTAAATACTTTAATTAATCAATTAAAAGAACTACACACAAATTTATCCACAGCCCAAAAAAATCAAACAGATTTTTTAGGATCTCCAAACTGTTCAAAAACAGATTCTTTAATTTTAACATATAAGAGATCATTTGATGGTTATCAAAATTTAACTAAACAGGCATTAGATTATAGAGATTCAATAAATCTTATAATCACAGAAATTGTTTCAGATAAAGAACTTGATGAAAATACAAAAAGAGTTATTTTAAGTTATGTTGAAGCACCAACTAATTTAAGTTCAGATATCAGTTTAATTACGCAAAGTATTTCTTCAACAAAAAGTTTTTATGATCCAATAGTATCAGAATTAGAAAAAGTTGGTCAAAATAACAAAATTGATCTTATGTTAAAAAATTTTAGATCAAGAGAAGATTATATTGTTGCAAAATCATTATTATATGATTATGATTCAGATCTTAAAACAACACTTGACCAAAAAATACAAAATATATTAAATCCAGAAATTGTTAATTTTTATAAAGATTTAGAAACTGTTAGATTGTTGAGTAGTAATTATGAGCAAATTAATGATCTATACCTTAAAGGAAGATACACAGAAGCAATACCAAAAATAAGACTTGCAAAAACACAAGTTCAAAAAATTGTGTCAGAAGGATTTAATTATCAACAAGATGAACCAACTGTCATGAAATATTATTTTCTTATTGTTGGATTTATTATAGTTGTGTTAATTGTTTTATTTATTAATAAAAATAAAATTTTTTCAAGTAAGAAAAAAAAAGAAAATAAGCCAAAACCAAAAGAAGAAAAATCAAATAACACGCTAGATCAACTTCTAGAAAGGAACGATCCTTTTAGATAAATTATCCATTTAGTTCAT
Source organism: Candidatus Iainarchaeum sp. (assembly GCA_028693335.1). GTDB lineage: Archaea > Iainarchaeota > Iainarchaeia > Iainarchaeales > CSSED10-239 > JAKQTP01. The sequence goes on from JAQUVR010000029.1 coordinate 7,082, forward strand.
TTAATTCTTTTTCTGTTGCTTTATATCTGTTTATTGCAAGTTTAAATTCAACATAATCTTTTGGATGTTTTTTTGTAAGATCATCTATAAATTTTATTCTATTATTTATTATTTGTAATAAAGTGTTAATATTGATATTATATTCTTTAGAAATATCTTTTAATATTTCACTCTTATAAGTAATTGGAAGATCACTAGTAAAAAGATCTCCACTATCTTTTACTTTTGGTTTTTCGGAATAGTTGTAAACTGCATTATATTCTATTTTGTTATCTTTAACATTAAATCCTCTAACCTCATCAATTTCTTTAATAGTTCTTTTAGTTTCACTACCACCAGAAAACCCCCCGACAATAACAACATCAAGACTTGTTAGTAGTGATGGTTCTAAAGATATTGGTGGAGTGATTAATCTGTTTACCAAGTCATTTAAACTTCTTGCGTGTAAAGTAGATAAACAACAGTGTCCAGATGCCATTCCCTGGAACATCAAAGAAATTTCTTCTCCTCTAACTTCTCCGATTATCAGATAATCTGGTCTTTGTCTAAAAGATTCTTTAATCAGATC
>JAQUVR010000030.1 GCA_028693335.1 Candidatus Iainarchaeum sp.
CAAATTTGCTTGTGTGATCTTGAAACCATAGATCACTATAAAAATTTAAGGCACGATCTTTCTGATTGTAAAAGAATGCATATTGACAAATCTTTTGTGATGTTGTTTAAAGTAAATAAAAAAAGCAAAGAAATTATTTTTTATAAAATAAGTCATCATGATTTTGCATACAAGTGAATAAAAATGTCTGAAAAAATAACCATAATTTGCGATCTAAGAGAAAGAGCTTCTCAAGTAATGTCTGAATTATTAAAATTAAGTACAGATAAAATAACTATAGAAATTTTACAAGAACAACTATCAGTTGGAGATTATCAAATAACTGATGATATTGTTATTGAAAGAAAAACGCTTGCAGATCTTAATGCCTCAATAATAGATGGTAGAATATTTGATCAATTAGAAGATCTATTAAATATAAAGAGATCTGCATTGATTATTGAAGGAACTATTGATTATCTTGATAATTCTAAAGGGATAAACAAAAAAGCAATTGTTGGTTTATTAACCAAAATTGGTATAGAATACAGAATCCCTATCTTCTTTACAAAAAATCAAAAAGAAACCGCATTATTCTTATATGTAATTGCAAAAAAGGAACAACTTGGAAATGGCAATAAAGAAAACAGATTAAGATTTAGTAAAACTAAAATGTCTTTTTCAGAAAGACAATTGTTTATTATGGAGTCATTTCCAGATATTGGCCCAACAGTTGCAAAATCATTATTATTAGAATTTAAGAGTATAAAAAACATAGCAAATGCAGAAATAAAAGATTTGCAAAAAGTTTCAAAAATGGGCCCAAAAAAAGCAGAGAAAATAAAATATCTTTTTGAAAGGTCTTTTTGTGATTAATTTTATTTAATAGATCTTTGACTCATTTTTTCAATAATTTCTGATATTTCTGATTGTGATTTTAAATTGTATTTTTTAATAATTTCTTTTTTATTAAAGCTTTTAGATGTTATTTTTTTTTCAATGAAATTCTTAAATAAAAAATAATTTGTTTCTTTTTCTGATATTTTTTTCTTAGAAATAAAGCAAATGAAATGATCTTTGTCATAAACTAATTTTTCTAATTTACTTAATTGATCTGTACAATTAATGGTTAATAACATTTCTTTATTAAGATCATTTGATACATTTAATTTATCCGAAATTCTGTGTTTTGTAATAAAAATCGCCCAGTTTAGATGATCTGTACTATATACCAAAGATTGAGGGATTATTGCAATTTCTAGATTTTTGAGCTTTTTTTGTACTTTTATCTCTTCAATCCTTTTTAAATAATTTTCTATAGTAATATTAGTTATAGATCCATAGATATATTTAATATAGATCTTGTTATTCTCTAAATCAAAACAAAAATCATTGTTCATATTTGTTTTGTAAGAAAAACAGTTTTTAAAGTAATTTGTAACATTTAAAATAATGGAGTGACTATTAAAATGGTAGAATGGAAAAAAACATCAAGAAGAAAGCCAAGTGGCGGAATCAATAACGCAGTTAATGCAAAGACAAAGACATTAAGTGAAAAAGGTGGTTCTTTTTCAAAGACAATAATTGCAAAAGAAGATAAGAGATATAAGAGTAGAACTGTTGGTGGATCAGAAAAACAAAAAGTATCACACGTAGCAAGTGTTTTAGTATCTCAAGGAAATAAAACTAAGTCTTTAAAGTTAATAGATGTGGTTGAAAATAAAGCAAATAAACACTATGTAAGACAAAAAGTTTTGACTAAAGGGGCAATTGTTAAAGCAACAATGGACGGTAAGGAAGTTAAAGTAAAAATCACCTCCAGACCAGGACAATCAGGTCAAATCAATGGAATTGTTGTTGAATAGTTCTTATGTGATCAATCATAAAAAAAACCAAATCACAAAATATTTTTAAAAAAATAAAAAGTGATCTTGGCAAAAAAAAAGAAAGACAAAAAGCGCTTTCTTTTTTAATTCTTTTTTTAGTATTTTTTTTAATAATTTATTTGTTGTTAACAAAGACTTTTTTGTATAAACAAATAAACATTTTTTTTGCAGTTACTAGTAGTTTTTTTTTGAGACTTGTTTTTGGAATAAACAACCATTTTATTTATGATTCTTTTCTTAAAAGTTCAACAATAATCATTTCAAATTTAGAATACCCGTTAATAATAAACAAATTGTGCACAGGTATATTAGAATTTAGTTTGTTGTCTGCTGCAGTTATTGCATCAAAAGGAATATCTATTTTAAAAAGAATTATTGGTTTTTTGATTTCTATATTGGTGGTTATTGTTTTTAATATTTTTAGAATATCATTTACTGGTTACTTAATAATAAACTTAAATTTATTTTGGGCAGAAATATTTCATGGAATATTATTTAGATTATTTTTAGTTATTATTGTAATTGGCACCTATTACCTTTGGTTAAAAAAAAACATGCTGTGTGATTAATTATGCCAACAAAAAGACCATCAAAAAATCCAATAACCTTTATTGGTGAAAAAAACAGAATTGTTTTTACTGATTTAATTCCAACACTTAGAAAAATCCAAAGACAAAAATATGCCATTTTAATTGAGCAAGAAAAAGAAAGATCAAAAGCAGTTACTCAAAAAGTAAAAGATTTACAAAGAGAAATGGAAAGAAGGTTTTTTACAACAGACCCAAAAACAAAAGCAAGAAAACCATTTAAATTTTCTGATCTCTCTCCAAAAATGCAAAGAAACCTAGAAAGATTTTTATTTAGAAAAATAAAACAACTGGATCTTTCAACATTTTCAATAAAGCAAAAAGAAGAACTACTGGCAGATGTTAGAAGATTATTATTTGATATAAAAGCCAAAAAAAATAGAAAACAATTACTCTTGAAAAGCACAGCAAAACAACAACTTTTAGAAGATGTTATGCCTGATTTTAATAAATTAAAAGAAAAAGATAAGCGAACAATTAATACCATAATAAACTATAACTTATCACTTTTAACCACAAACACATATATTACAAGTAATGAATATAATATGTTAAGAGAAAAAGTTGTTTTAGAAATTAGAAGGATAAATACCAATTATGTTGTTATAGAAGAAATAAAAAACGAGTTGTTATCAGATCCAACAACAAAACGAAAATTTGCAGAAATGAGCGAAATAGAAAAACGTAAGAAACTAAAACAACTAGATCAAATAATTCGTTCAAATCCAAGATATGCAACACCCAGTGGAAGATCTCAAATTGAGCGAACTTTTGCAAGAATTATGGTTGGTGCTAATGTAAAAAAGAATAAATAATCTTATTTTTCTTCTTTTATTAATTTTTTTACTTGTTCAACTGTTGTATATTCTAATGGATTAATATTATCTATAATGTACTTCATTTCCTTTAATTCATCAGACTTTGCATATCTTTTAGAAAAAAGTTCTAATGTTGCTTCAATATTTTTTACTTTTTGTTCCATATTTTTTAATTTATCTAAAATTTCATTAATTTGTTCATTATTAATTGTAGATCCACTATTACTTGCACCATTAACACTAGCAATCTTTTTATTTAATATAAGTATATTTCTACCAAGAATTTTTTCATTATGAACAAGATACTTAATTTTTTGTGAAAGTACAAGTATACTTGATTGAAGGGCCTTAATATCTTGTGAGCTTCCTTGATCGTCTGCCATTTTTTTTCAAATTTTTAAATTGTTTTATAAAAGTGTTCTAATATAAAATATATTTGAAAAGTTTATAATAGAATCCTTTTTTTGTAAAAATAGAAATTAACAATCTTTTTAAAGGGTTTGTTTCAAATATATTTATTAATTATACAAAGTTAATTACAAAAGGATTGTTTAATAACCAAACAGACATTTACCTCATTTTTTTAAAAATAAATTAAAAAAGGAAAAAATTTATGAACAAAAGAAATATGTTTTTGGCAATAATAGCATTGATATTTATATCTATTTTAAATCCAATTAATGCTTTAAATTTTAATATAGACTCATTAGTCATAAGCACAGAATCAGAAAACACTTATGCATCATTACAATATGGAAACTATTATGATAATGTTTCATTAAGGTTAGGCTTTAGAGCATCAGATTTAACATATGGGCAAAACATACCAGTAGTGATTACTCCAAAGATTTATGGAATCTCAGATAATGGCCAAATGCAATATCTTTATTCAGCACCACCAGTATACTATACTTTGTATAATACATCTACTCAAGAATATTATTATCCAAACATATTCTATTTACAACCACCATATACTGGTTATCAAGTACTAATTGATGCACAAACATTAGTTCCTGCAAATATTTATTATGGAGTAAATAATGCTTATGTTTATGTTTCTGGATATCCAACATATTATTATCCAGCAGAGCCAAATGATCCAGATCCAAGTGATCCACAATACCCAGAAAATGATTGTTTTAATATGAGTTTATCTGGTCAAGGTTCTTTTTATATAAATGAAGATCAAGAAAAGGAATATAGGTTGTATATTGCAAACAACTCTAGTTTACCATTAACAATTCAATCAGTAACAACAACAAACCCATCAAGATTAGATATAGATGATATTTCTTATCCGCACACAATTTCTGCAAATCAAACAAGATATGCTCAAATAGATTTGATTGCTGATTTAGTAAGTAGTAATTATTCTTCATTTTTTGATATTATTGTAAAAGGAAATTATCCTGATGGAACAGTATGTCAAAAAGCATTTACTGTTGACTATACAATAAATGATAGAAGTTCAAATAATTCAGGAGATTGTTCTGATCTTATCTTAAATGATTTTGAATTTACATTAAATGAATTTCAAAATCTTACTCAAGAAATAAGAATTAAGAATGAATCATTAGATTACGAATATGTAATAGATTCAGTAAATATTTATGATGATAGTTATGTTTCAACAAATGTAATTGATTACCCAAGAAGAATCTATACTAATCAAGCAGACTATTTAAAAATAAAATTTGAAGCAGAAGATATAACAAGAGATCTTACAAGAAACCTAGATTTAAGAGTAAATGGATATTTGAGAAGATCAGGAAGAGAAGATAAAAGATGTAATATTAGATCAAATATAAAAATAAATTTAATTGATCAAGGAAGTGTAAACTATTCTCCTGCAACAAGCTGTAGCAACATAAAAATATTTGCACCAAATATTTCACAATTAGAAAACACATTATCAAATTATGGAAAAGACAATGGTTTTTTTATAGTTAATAATTCTAATCAAAAATTTACAATAAGTTATCTTTTAGTAAACGATAACACTAGTTATGCTGATTTAAAAGTAAATAATTATAGTTCAATGATATATCCATCAGCAACATTACCAATAAACTTTGAATTAACAACAACAGAAGTAGCAACAACTCAAAGCACAAATGCAAAAGTTGAGGTTAGTGGAAGGTTTGATGATGGAACTGTTTGTAATTATTCAAATATTAATAAAACCTTTACAATAAACATTCTAGATTCACAAGACAATTATTGTGGATCTGTTGGAGTTTTATCTCAAAGGGTTAATGAAGGAAGATCTGATGTTGTTTTGTTTAATAATACTAATAAAAAATTCTATGTAACCAATATATTATTTCAAGAAAAATATAAACTAGATGCAAGAGTTGATACTTCTCAACACACAATCTCAAAAAACAGTTCATTATCAATTCCAGTTAGTTTTACAGGAGATGGTTCCTTACAAATGATTGTTTCAGGGAAATTTGAGGATGGCAAAGCATGTAATTATACTCAAACAACACCTGGTATTTTAAGTGTTAGTGGAAATATAAATAATTCAACCTATAATTTTTCAGAAAATAATTGTTCATTAGATCTTACAATTCCAAATATTTATGAAATTGATGATGCTATAGAAAAATATGTTTTAACTGTAAAAAACTATAGTAAAAATTCAGGAAAAATAGTAATCTATAGTAATGGAGCAACCATTAACCCTGCAATTATTTATTTAGACGGTTATGATAATTTTAATCAAGAACTAACATTGTCAAACTTTAGTAATCCAACAGCAGTAAACTATTCTGTACAATTAAATAACTGTAATGCTTTTTTAAGAAATACAACACTTGCAAATAAATTAATTACAGAAAACAGAATAGAACTAGTATCTTATCCACAAAAATACACACCAGTAAATTCTATGATCGCATTTAGTGTTTTATTAAAAAATGATTTTTCAGAAAATAAAAATCTATTAATAAAATTAGGTGGCTTTCCTAACAATTGGCAAACAGATTCAAAAAATATAACTGTTAGTTCCAGAAGTACAGAAAGTATAACCTTAACCGGAACAATACCACAAGATGTTATTGGTGTTTATGATGGGCATATAGAAGTTTATGAAAATAATTTGTTAATCGAAAGTAAGCCAATTACAATTGATCTAACCATAAAAGATGCCGATCTTTCTGTTGATAATAAAAAAATAGATTCTATAAGTAAATCAAATGGATATCAATTAAAATTTGATTTGACAAACAATACAGAATTTAGAAAAGATGTTATAATTAGTTTTGATCTTGATAATTCTTGGGTAATTGATGGAGAAAAAAATATTGAACTATTACCAAAAGAAAAAAAAGAAATTATATTTAAGTTAATGCCAACAACAAAAAAAGAAGATCAAAGTTTTAGACTGATCTTTAAAGAAAAAGGTACTGATAAAATTTTATTAGAAGAAAATATTTTATTAGAACAAAAGAAAGATACCTTTGGCCTTACTGGTTTTTTAACTTTGGGGCTTAATAGTTGGATTGGTTTTTTAGTTTTAATAATTATTGTTATTATAGTAATTATTTATATTTTAAAAAAAAAGAAAAAGAAAAAAATATTTATTTAAATTAAAATAACTAGAATAAAATTAATTTGTTCTGGTTAATACACGAAACAAACCTTTAAATACAAATTTT
>JAQUVR010000031.1 GCA_028693335.1 Candidatus Iainarchaeum sp.
CAAATTTTATTTAAAAATAAAAAATAGGTGAAATAATTTGATACCAATTTCTGGAAATGCAGCAGCATATGATAGATCAATTACAGTTTTTAGTCCTGAAGGACATCTTTACCAAGTAGATTACGCATCAAAAATAATTGAAAAAGGATCTCCAGCAGTAGCAATTATCTACAAATCCGGAATAATTATTGCTGCAGATAAAAAAATATTATCTCCTTTAGTAATACCAGAATCTGTTGAAAAAGTATTTAAACTTGATCAAAAAATATGGACTGCTTGTGCTGGATTAATAGGCGATGGAAGAAGATTGGTTGATTTTGCAAGACAAATAGCACAAGAGAATAGAACCTATTATGATGAAGCAATAGAAGTTGAAACATTAGTAAAAAAAATAGCATCAATTATACAATATTTTACACAATATGGTGGAGGAAGACCATTTGGTGTTTCTTTAATAATTGCTGGTGTTGATTCTTTAGGCAAACATATATTTGAAGCAGAACCAAGCGGAGCAATAACTGCATATAAGGCTTTAGCTATTGGCCAAAATAGACAAAAATTAATGGATTTTTTAGAAAAACAATATAAAGAAACTTTGTCTGCAGAAGATGCTATTGAGTTGTCATTAAAAGCATTGTCTTTAAATCTAGAACCAAAACAAAAATTAAATTCAAAAAGTATAGAAGTAATTAATATTACAGAAAATAATAGTGAACATGTAATATCATTAGAAAAATATTCAAAATATTTTTAAATATAAAAAAAGGTGATAAAAATGGTAAAATTAGATGATTGTGTTTTAGCAAAATTATCAAAAAACGGACACCATTTTGAAATATTTGTTGAACCATATTTAGCATGGGATTATAAACACGGAAAAGAAATAAATTTTGATAATTTATTTGGAATGGAAGAAGTGTATTCAGATTCTGCAAAAGGAAAAGCCGCAAGTCAAGATGTATTAAAACAAGTTTTTGGAACAGATGTTTTTGTAGAAATTGCAAAAAAAATAATTCTTGATGGAGAAGTACAATTAACAACAGCTCAAAGAAACCAAATGCTTGAAAAAAGAAAAAGTGATATAATTAATTTTATTGCGCAAAATGCAAATGATCCAAAAGAACTTACACCAATACCACCTCAAAGAATTATTAATGCTTTAGAAGAAGCAAAATACAAATTTAATTTATCAAGAAGAAGAGATGATGAAATCAATGAGGTATTGACAATATTGAAAAAAGCAATGCCAATTTCTTTAGAAAAATTAGTTATCTCTATTGAGGTTACTGCAAATTATTCTGGAAAAATTATGCCAATTTTACATAAGTATGACATACTTGAGGAAAGATGGTTGCCTAATGGATCTTTATTTGCAAAGGTTTCTATTCCAGCAGGTCTAAAGAATAATTTAATTTCTGATTTTAATAATATTACAAAAGGATCAGTAACAATAAATGTTTTAAAAGAATAAAAGAGTGAGTAAACTATGAACACAACTAAAAGAATTGTAACACCAGGTGAATTGATAACAGATAAAAGAAAAAAACTTGGCGATCACATATATATAAGAGAAAATAAAATCTATAGTGGTGTTTTGGGAATATTAAATGAAACTGACGATTATGTTTCAGTTGTTGCATTAAATGGACCATATCTTCCAAGAATAGGAGATGGAATTATTGGGGTTGTAAAAAATGTGACACAAGTTGGTTATGTTATAGATATTAAAACTAACCAAGATTGTTTTTTCCCAAAATCATTACTAACAAAAGAACTTGTAAAGGGACAAGTTCTTTTTGCAAGAATTAAATCTGCAGATGATTCTGTGGATTTAGAGAATATAAACATACTTCCAAAAGGTAATTTATTATCAGTATCATCAGTAAAGGTTCCAAGAATTATTGGAAAAAATGAATCTATGTTAAATATTTTAAAAAACAATACAGATTCAAATATACTTGTTGGTAAAAATGGGTGGATTTGGTATGTTTCTAAAAATCCGGCTTTGTTAGAGAACGCTATTAATTTAATTATAAATAATTCTCAAAAATCAAATTTAACAAATACCATAGAAGAGTATTTAAAAAAAATCAAAGGTTGATAAAAAATGACTACAAGATTAGATAATAGAAAAGTAGATGAACTTAGAAAAATAAAAATAGAACTTGGCGTTTCAAAAAATGCAGAAGGTTCCTGTTATTTAGAATGGGGGAAAAATATTGTAATTGCAACTGTTAATGGCCCAAAACCAGTTTTTCCAAGACATTTAGCAGATCCACAAAAAGCAGTTGTTGATTACAAATATAGAATGGCTTGTTTTTCTGTTAGTGAAAGAAAATCACCAGTTCCTGGAAAAAGAGATAAAGAAATTTCTTTAGTTTCTGGGAATGCTTTAGAATCTGCAATAATGGTTGAACAATTTCCAAATACATTAATAGATGTAAATGTATTAATATTGTCTGCTGATGCAGGAACAAGAGTTGCAGCATTAACTGCAGCAAGTTTAGCAGCTGCAGATGCTGGTCTTCCAATGAGAGGAATGATTAGTGCAGTTGCAGCAGGAAGAGCTAATGAACAATTAGTATTAGATCTAACAAAAGACGAAGAAGATACTGCTGATGCTGTTGATATGGCATGTGCATTTTTAATGCCACAAAAAGAAATTGTTTTACTACAAATGGATGGATTCGTAAAAAAAGAAGATTGTAGTAAAATTTTAGAAAATGCATTAATTGGTGCTGAAAAAATATATGACATTCAAAAAAAAGCACTATTAGAAAAATATCCATTAGAAGGTGAAATCCAATTATGAGTAACGATACATTAAAAATAATAAATGCAGAAAAAGCAAAAACCTATATTGCTCAAAAAAAAAGAGAAGATGGTAGAGATTTTTTAGATCATAGGCCAATAGATGTAAAAGTTAATGTTATTAACTCAGCAGATGGTTCTGCTTGGGTAAAAATAGGAAACACAGAAATAATTGCAGGAATAAAGTTTGGAATTTCTACGCCATACCCTGATAGCCCAAACCAAGGATCTATGGTTTTTAATTTAGAGGTTACAAACATAGCATCTCCAGATGTAGAAACAGGTCCGCCATCTATTGAAGCTATGGAGTTTGGAAGAATAGCTGATAGAGTTATTAGATCTGCAGAATTTATGGATTTTGATAAATTGTGTGTTGTTCCTGGAGAAAAAGTTTTAACTGTTTTTGTAGATTGTTATGCAATTAATGCTGATGGTAATTTAATTGATGCAGCTCAATTTGCTGCATTATCTGCAATCCTTAATTGTAAAATGCCAAAGCTTGATGAAAATAACAATATTATTTATAAAGAATATACAGATCAATTACTTCCAGTAAATAAAAAGAATTTGCCATTATCTTTTACTTTTTATAAAGTAGATGGGCAATTACTTTTAGATGCAACAGATGGAGAAGAATACGCAGCAAATGCAAGATTTACATTAGGAATATGTAATGATGTTGTTGTTGCTTATCACAAGGGCGGAGATTCTGGAACATTTACTATTGATGAAATAAATACTATGATGGATATTGCATCCTCAAAATACAATGAAATTAAAAAAAAATTATTATAAAAAATGGAGAAAATTGTTAAGATAAAAAGTGATTTTTTATGACAACAAAAAAAGTAAAAAAAACCGGAAAATATGGTGTTAGAGGCGGAGTTGGAATTAGAAAGAAGTTTCTATTAGCAACACAAGATAAAGCACAAAAAGTTTGTCCTAATTGTGGAACAAAAGATAAAATTAAAAGAGTAGCAACAGGAATTTATAAGTGTACAAAATGCGAAGTAAAAATCGGTGGCGGCGCTTATAAGTTTAAACAAAGTAAATAAAGATGTGATAACATATGTATTATTGCGGAAAATGTAAACAAGAATATGATGAGTTTCCAGATAGTAAGAAATGTAAAGTTTGTGCAGGAAGAATCTTTTATAAAAAAAGATTACCAATAGTAAAAAAAATAAAAGCACAATAATTGAAATTTTGAATTTGAAAAAAATGTTTATAACAACTTCAAGAAATGCAGATAATTTTGAGAAGAAAATAGCAAAATATTTTTCAATTTATTTGCCAGATGTTCAATTGATTCCAAGAGGAAAAACAGCAATAAGCAAACTTTTCTTGAAAAGTAATTTTTTAGGTTATAAATATTTTCTTAAGGTTTCAAAATTCAAAAATTTTTTTAAATTGGAGATTTATAAATTAAAAGATGATCAGTATTTTTTAGATAAAGAATATGTCTTTGAAACAATTGATCTAAATCACAAAATACCATTAAAAGAAATAAAAAAGATAAATTTTACTTTTGTGGATAAAACAATTTTTTTTTATTTTTTAGATCTTGAAGAGGTCGATGATTATAATTATTGTTCAATACTTCAAAATGGAAAAATCATATTTTGTTTGGATAATAAAGAATTGGGATTTGGTTTTAAAATAATAAATTAGAAAGAATATTTTTTGGGTTATAAAAAATGATGGATAATATTTTGTCTTCAGAAATAAAGATAAGAACAAAAAAACCAAAAGTATTAAAAGAAATATTAGAACTTGAAACTAAAAGAAAAAAATATGATAGATCTGATTCAAATATAAAAATTGAAAAAGATGCTATTGTTATTGAGATTTTTGCAAAAGATATTATAGCATATAAAGCAACTGTTAATCAATATATAAATTTATTAGAACTAATAAAAAAAACTTATGAGGTGGATTTATGACAACAAATAATGAAAATGTAGCAAATGTAAATAAATATAGGCAACAATTAATGTTCCTTTCCAATCAAAAACAACAATTACAATTTCAACTAAATGTTTTGGATGGTACATTAAAGGAATTAGAAAAAACGGCTGAGAAAAAAGTCTATAAGGGTGTAGGAAACATCTTTATTTTAAAGGATAAAGAAGAAGTAATAAAAGAAACTAAAGATCTTAAAGAAACTTTAGATCTAAGAATGAAAACATTACAAAAACAAGAAGAAGAAACACTAAAAAAGATAAACTCATTTACAAAAGCTCCAGAAAAAGACGCTGGAGATTCTCAAGATGGTGTTGTTTAAATTATTTTAAATAAATAATTTTTTTCCCATCTTTTATTTTTTTTCGTTTTGAATATTTAATTAAATAATGAATTTTACTTTTTGGGATCTTTAATTTTTGTTCAAGATCTCTATAGGAATAATCTTTATACTCTGCCAATATTTTTTGTAGTTTTTCTATTTTTATGGATATTGGTCTTCCTTGTTCTTTTCTAATAATTAATTTTATGCCTTTTGATTTTAATAATTCTTTTGTGCTTTCTCCAAGTCTATCTTTAGTAGATTCAGAAAGTGTTATTGTGTTTATCTTTTTACACTTTTCAAGAATTTTTAATATCTTCTTGTGAGAAAAAGTTCTGGTTATGTGTAATTCTTGACATTTTGGGTTTAGTGATGCAATTTTAGAAGCATCTGATAATATATCTTTAATATTTAAGGCACTCATGTTTTTTTACCAAGTTCTTTTTTTGTCCAACATTAATTACTAATATATAAGTATAAGAATATATTTATAAAAATACTTATTTTATTAAATTAAAGTCCTCTCCAATTCCAACTTTTAATTTTGTGTTTTTGAGATCAGTTATATGATTTATTCTTTCTTTTGCAAGTCTGTCTTTACTATGTTCATCGATATTTATAAGGTTTGTTATATAATAACTACTTAAATATCTTGGCATAATTACATAATCAGCACCAAAATTATAAAGCTTTAATGCCATATCAACATCATCTGCAACAAAAATTAATTTTATCTTATAATTTTGTTCTTTTACTTTTTTAATTAATAATAAATCAGCATCCAAATCATTGATTGTAGAAATAATTGTTTTTGTTTTTGATAAATCAAGTTCACATAAAAGCTCTAAATTACTAACATCTCCATAAATAAAATCAATTTTGTTTTTTTCTAATTGTTTTATTTTTTCTGGATTATAGTCAATTACTAAAATATTTTTTTTAGATTTTTTTAATGAATTAACTAAATTATAACCTAGTCTATTATACCCAAAAATTACATAATCATAGACGTGTTTTTTATATGTAATGTCATCAATCTTTTTATCCTTTCTTTCAAAGATTGATAAAAATGAAGATATCTTGCAAAATAGTTTTTCTGAATATATTATCATATATGATGAGCCGATAATAGTTATTAAACCAATAATTGTAACCACCGACAATATATCACTATTAATGTGTCCAACGGTAACACCAAGAGCAATTAATATCAGTGAAAATTCGCTGATTTGTGCAACTGTTAATCCTGCCATAAAACCGGTTTTTTTTGTATATCCCATTTTTCCCATAATTATTAAAACGATTATTGGATTTCCAATTAATATGAATACAGACAAAATAATTATTGGCAATATATATTGTGCAATATTTCCAAAAGTCATATGAAAACCAAGATACACAAAAAAAGATATTAAGAAAAAGTCTCTTAATGGCCTTAATTTGAAATTAATTTCTTGACGATATGGTAAAAAAGATAAGAAAAATCCAGCCAATAAAGCCCCAATCTCAATAGAGAAATTAAATGCATAAAACAATGCTGCAAGAGATATACACCAAGAAATAGAAAACAACAACAAAAACTCTTGTGATTTTGCAACAAATTTAACAAATCTTGGTAAAAGATATATGGATATTATTGATAAAAATATTATCAAAAAGATTCCTATTCCAA
>JAQUVR010000032.1 GCA_028693335.1 Candidatus Iainarchaeum sp.
TCTTTTTCTAATAAGGAATTAGAGGATATGTAATTGATATAAAAAATATATTTATATATTAAACATATCCAATATTTGTATATTTTCAAAAAAATAAAGAGAGGTTTATAATTATGGAAAAAAAAGATAGATTTGAAGATCCAAAAATTGCTCTTGCAGGAACAATAGGAGCATTTGCTGTTGGATTAGCTGCGTTAATTGTAATTTTTGCAAGAAATTATACTTGGATAATAATTTTTACAACATTTATACTGTGTTTTTTTGGTGTGGCAATATCAAAAAATGATTGTTGTTGTGAAAGTAAAAAAGAGAAAAAAAAATAATTAAAAGATAGTGATCTCAATATGATTTTAAGACCAGCAAAGAGACTATCACCAACAGTAATTTCTAACATGAAGAAAAAACGTTTAGAAAAGTTAAAACCAAAACCAGTAATAGATGTAGACACAAAAATTCAAAGAATCGGAGCAGAGATCAAAGCACTTAGAATTATTTCTGAATATGATCCTATTTTGATGAAATCTTTTAAAAGACCAACCTTGGAGACAATGAAAAAAAATATTTTAGATCTTATTACTAAAATAGAAACAGATATAAAATTTATAGAGGGATTAAAACTAAACAAGCCAAAATTAGGTCTTAATATTGAGATAAATAATTTTAAATCTCAAAAAGACGCATCAAACAAAATATTGGATTTAATTAATAAAAAATTGAAAGAATTAGAATAGTTTAATATTATTTAATTTTTTAAAAGGGTCTAATTTTTTATTTTTGGTTTTCTCACAAAAATTATTTGATTTAAATTTTAATAATTAAGACAAAAATGGAAACTAAATTTATTGGAATTTGCGGAAGAAGTTGTAGTGGAAAATCTACACTATCTAAAAAATTAGTTTCTAATTATCCAGATCTGTTTGATTATATCCCAGCAGATAAATTTACTATTTCTTGCAATAATCAAAATAGATCTCTAATTGAATGGGAAAGACCAGAATGTCTAAGAATAGATAAATTAATTAATTGTCTAATAGATCTAAAAACAGGAAAATCCACAAAAATACCATCAAAAAGGTGTACAGAGATCTTTGATAAAGAAATTTTTCCTAAAAAGTTTGTAATTGTTGATGGTTTTTTATTATTTGCTGATCAAAGATTAATAGATCTTTTTGATTATAAATTTTATATAGACATAACCGATGATCAAATTTTAAAAAGAAGACAAATACGAAAAGAAAATGATTCTTTAGATGATATAAATTATATTAAAGAAAAAATAATACCCATAAGCAAAGAATATGAAACAATTCAAAAACAAAATGCAGATATGATTCTTTCTTTTGAAAATTCTTTTGAGAAAAGTTATGATATTATAAAAAATAAAATCTTTGAAAAGTTAATCTGATTTCTACTTTTTTTAAAGATCTGTTTATAAATATTTTGTCACTTGTACATATATACAAGTAAAGAGATGTTAAAAATGACCCAATATTTACTATTTAAGGCACTTGGCGATAAAACAAGATTTTTAATAGTTGAAAAACTTTTAGAAAACAAAAAAAATTGTTGTACAGATCTAGCAGAGATTACTAATAGAGATCTTTCTACTATTTCAAGACAACTAGAGATTCTAAAAAAAGCAAATATTATAGAAATAAAAAAAATAAAAAAAAATAAGTGTATAAGTTTAACAAATAAAACAGCAATAAAAAAAATAATTAAAGACATTAATAAAATAAAAGAGAGGTAAAATATGACAAATATAACTGTATATTCTACAAAAATGTGTCCATACTGTGTTATGGCAAAAAAATATTTGGAATCTAAAAATATTGCGTTTACAGATGTGGATGTAAGTAGTGATTATAGTAAGGCATTAGAAATGGTTAAAAAATCAGGTCAACAAGGAGTTCCAGTAATAGATATTGATGGACAAATAATTGTTGGTTTTGATAGACAAAAAATAGATCAAATACTTAAATAAAATTTTGGAGGAAAAAAATGGATTTACAAAATACATTTCCGTTAATCGGAGATAAATTACCAGAAATGGTTGTACAAACAACAAAAGGGGTAATAAATTTACCAGAAGCTTATAATGGCAAATGGTTAGTCTTATTTAGTCACCCAGGAGACTTTACTCCTGTATGTACTACAGAGTTTGTAAGTTTTGCAAAGAAAAAAGAAGAATTTGATAAACTTAATACGGAATTGTTAGGTTTATCAATGGATCAAGTACAATCACATATTGTTTGGGAAAATTGGATTAAAGAAAACTTAAATCAAGAAATTAATTTCCCAATAATTGCTGATTCAGGCAAAGTTGCAACAACATTAGGTATGCTTCATCCAAACAAAGGATCTAACACAGTAAGAGCTGTTTTTATTATAGATCCTAACGGGATAATAAGACTAATCATGTACTACCCACAAGAAATTGGTAGA
This sequence comes from Candidatus Iainarchaeum sp., assembly GCA_028693335.1. Lineage (GTDB taxonomy): Archaea > Iainarchaeota > Iainarchaeia > Iainarchaeales > CSSED10-239 > JAKQTP01. The sequence continues at coordinate 2,446 of JAQUVR010000032.1, forward strand.
AGTGTTGATGAAGTTATCAGAAGTATAAAAGCACTACAAATAACAGATAAATACAAAGTGGCAACACCAGAAAACTGGCCAAATAATCCAATCATAAAAGATAATGTGATTATTCCGCCAGCAAAAGATACAGAAACAGCAAAGCAAAGATTAATTGATTACAAAGATAGTTGTTTTGATTGGTGGATGTGTTATAAGAAACTTGAATAAAGTTTCTTTTTTCTTTTTTTAATAGTTAATATATATAAATCTAATTTTTTATTAATATATATGTGAATTTATTAAATAAAAAAATATATTTTAGAATAATAATTGTTCTTACTCTAATATTATTTTTAACAACAACCCTTATTTTTAATTATAATTATCAAAAACTATTAGATAATCATAATAAACTTACTGCAAACTATTCTGATTTGTTTATTAGATACAATGATTTACTGTTTTTAAATGAAAACACAACTCAAGAACTATTAGATTTGGATCTAGAATATAAAGATCTTAATGAAAAATATAACTTAGAAATGCAAGAAAAAGAAACCATTTTAGAAGAACTAAATACATTAGATCAAGAATATACCGGGGTTTTGAAAGATTATAATCAATTATTAATAGAAATTGGAATATTTAAAGAAAATATTGAAGAATCTATGAATTGGTTTAGGAATAATTCAACTATTGACTCTTTAAAAGAATCCAGGAAAATAAAAAATTTACTTAGAACTTGTACAGATTGTCAAGAGGATAATTGTTACATAAAAACAGCTTGTATAGATCTAATAAATAAAAAAGAACTTTATTTAGAATATGAATTAGATTCAGTACTTTTAGAAAATACAGATAAATTACAAACCATTGAAAGTTTTTTAATAAACCGAAAAGGAGATTGTGAAGATTTTTCTTTATTTTATGTTGCTCAATTGAGGTATTTAATAGATTATATTGGATCAATTAATAAAACACCAATAATAGAAACAATAATAGAATCAAATACAAATAAGCCATATTATATAACAAACAAATGGTATTATCCAAATGGTGTTGAAAAAGAGATATTATCAAAAAATTATATTTACCCATATGTTGCTTGTGGAAATTTATCTGATCCAAATACAAATGATTTTGGTGGGCATTGTGTTGTTTTATTAAGTGATAAAAAAATAAATAATTATCAAGATCTATTATCTTTAAATAATGCAAAACTAATAGAACCACAAAATGGAATGTATTTAGGAGATTTAGAAAATAAAGATGGTTTGCTTTTTTTAGATGGTGGTAATGTTTTTAGTATAATTACAGATAATGATTATTATTTACATGAAAACAGATTATTTAGAGAAAAAACAGATAGACATTGGTATAGTTACGGATATTATTTACAAAAAATTAATGAATTAGAATAAGGAGTGATTTAAAAAATGATAAATTTTGTTTTTGGTTCCCAATGGGGAGATGAAGGAAAAGGTAAAATTGTTGATTATTTAACAGAAAAATCAGACATTGTTGTAAAACACCACGGTGGTGCTAATGCTGGGCACACAATTTATGTTGATAACGAAAAATATGTTTTTCATTTGATTCCAGGTGGGATACTTCATAAAAACAAAATTTGTGTAATAGGTAATGATACTGTTTTAGATTTATTAACATTAAAAGACGAACTACAAATTTTAAAAGAAAAAAATATATCTTACAAAAATAGACTATTTATTGGAGAAAGAGCTCACATAACTTTACCATATCATAGACTTTTAGACGTTGCTTTAGAGATAAAAAAAGGGAAAGCTGCGGTTGGAACAACAGCAAGAGGAATTGGTCCAACATATGCAAATAAAATTAATAGAATTGGAATTGTTGCAAATGATCTTTTAGATAAAAAGATTTTAAAAAATAAAATTACTATTGCAAATAATGAAATAATAGATATTGTAAAAAAAGTTTATGGTCTTGATAATAAAAAAATAAAAGAAATTTTATCTAATTTTAAATATTTAGATCACTCAGCTTTAGATTATTATGATCAAAAAACAGGACTAGATGTAGATAAGTTAGTAAATAAATATTATAAAATAGGACAAGAATTAAAAAATAACATAACAGATATAAGTTTATTATTAAACCAACAATTAGAAAAAAAGAAAAAAGTACTTGCGGAAGGATCTCATGGTATTTTGTTAGATATAAATTACGGGACATATCCTTTTGTTACAACATCAGTTTGTATTGCAGGTAATGTTTTTTCATCAATTGGTACTTCTCCAAAATATCTAGATAAATCTATTGGAATTGTAAAAAGTTATACAACTAGAGTTGGTGCAGGTCCATTTCCTACAGAATTAAATGAAGATATTGGTAAATATTTACAAGAAAAAGGAAAAGAATTTGGTGCAACTACTGGAAGACCAAGGCGTTGTGGTTGGTTAGATCTTTGTATTATTAGATATTCTAAAATGCTTAATGGAATGAATGAAATCGCATTAACAAAAGTTGATATTTTAACAGGTCTTAAAAAAATAAAAGTTTGTGTTGGTTATAAATTAAAAAATGGATCAATAATTAAAACTGTTCCTTATGATCTATATAATGTTAAACCAATCTATAAGGAATTACCTGGTTGGGATCAAGATATAATTAACATTAAAAAATATAAGGATCTACCATTAAATTTAAAGAAATATATAGAATTTATTGAAAAAGAAGTTGGTGTTAAAATAAAATATATATCTGTTGGCCAAAATAGAGATCAAACAATAATAAAATAAAATTTTATTGCATTTTATTTTCTTATTTGTCTATTATAGGTAATTGCAAACCTGTGAGCTTCATCTCTTACTCTTTGAAGAATATGAAGTGTTTTATCTTTTTTAGATAACTTTATTGGAAATAGATTATCTACTTTAAAGACCTCTTCATCTCTTTTTGCAAGAGAGATTAGATCTATTTTATCTAAGATATTTAATTCTTCTAATACTTCTTTAGCAGAAGATAATTGGCCCTTTCCACCATCAATAACTATTAGATTAGGCAGATCTTTTTTTTCAGAAATTAGTCTAGAATATCTTCTTTTTACAACCTCTTTAATAGAAGAAAAATCATCAATTTTGTCTTTAGGTAAAGATCTTATTTTAAATCTTCTATAATTTTTCTTATCTGGCAGCCCATCTTTAAAATAAACCATAGATCCAACAGTATCTTTTCCTGAAAAATGAGAAATATCAAAGCATTCAATAACTTTTGGTAAATATTTTAAATTTAATTTTTTTTTAAGATCTTCTAAAACAAGTTCATTTTTAAAAAAATTAATTTCAATATTTTTTCTACAAAGGTCTAATAATTCTTTTTTAAGACCTTTCTTTGGAATTGTTATTTTTATATTAGCTCCTTTTATGTGCTCTAAATATCTCTTTGTATTTTCATTTATTTTTTTAGAAAGAATAATTTCTTTTGGAACTACATTATTAGAATAATAACTAATTAAAAAATCATCAATTATAGAGAGATCAACTAATTCAAGATCTGTTTCTTTTTCTATTTTGTTAACTAATGTTCCTTTATATATATTAAATAATAAAAAATAAGCTTTATTATCCTTAATCACAAAATCAACAACATCTTGATCATAGGTTTTTTTTGTTTCCACATTTTGTTTTTCAGTTAAATATTTAATAGCATTTATTTGATCTCTTAATACAAGAGATTTTTCAAAATTTTTTTTAATTGTATATTCTTTCATTTTTTTATTTAGATTTTCTATAAGTTCATTACTTTTTCCAGAAAGTATCTTTTTTATATGCTCAATAATTTCTTGATATTCTTTTTCGGTTATTTTTTTAATACATGGTGCAGAGCAATAACCGATATGATATCTTATACAAGGAGTTTTTGGTAATCTTTTGCAAGTTCTTAGTTTAAAAGTTTTATTTAGATATTTAATAAGATTAGATCTATTTTGTCCAGACACAAAAGGACCAAAAACATTTTCATCTTTAAGATTTGGTTTTTCTCTGTGTGTTAGTAATCTAGAAAATTTATCAGAACTTATTTTTATATAAGCGTATCTTTCTGAATTTTTTAGATCTATGTTATATTACGGTAAATGTTTTTTTATTAAAGTGTTTTCTAGAATTAATGCTTCCAGTTCATTA
>JAQUVR010000033.1 GCA_028693335.1 Candidatus Iainarchaeum sp.
GATATACACCAAGAAATAGAAAACAACAACAAAAACTCTTGTGATTTTGCAACAAATTTAACAAATCTTGGTAAAAGATATATGGATATTATTGATAAAAATATTATCAAAAAGATTCCTATTCCAATATTTATTAAAACGCCAATATTAAATCCATCTTTTAATGAAGAAATAACAATTAAAATAATTATTGCAACAATATCTTGAACAACTAAAAAACCAACAGATATTTTTCCATAAAGAGCATCTAATGCATTCTTGTCTGATAGCAATTTCATAATAATTATTGTACTACTAAATGCAAGAGCAATAGACACATATAAAGAAACAATTACTGAAAAACCAAGTAATAAACAAACTAAAAAACCAATTCCTGTTGTAAAAACAATTTGTCCAATTCCAGTAAATAAGGATACTTTTCCAACTTCTTTAAGAACTTTTGGATTAAGATTTAATCCTACCAAAAACAATAATAATGCAACTCCAATTTGTGCGAAAATAGAAATAAAATCTCCTTTTGCTACATTTAAAAAATACGGGCTTACAATAATTCCAGTCAATATATATCCAATTAATAATGGTTGTTTTAGTGCGCTCATAATTGCAGTAATAATTACTGCAATAAACACTATAATCCCTAATTCAATAAATGCTTCAATCATAAAAATCCTTTTTTAAAATAAAATAAAAGAAATAAGTGTTTATAAATTGTTATTTTTTTAACTTGATTTTTTTAATTTGTTTCTTTTCTTTTTTTTTATAAACTAGTTCTTGCATTAATTTATCTAATCTATTAAAAAATAACTTTTTATTTTCAAAATTATGTTTGTTAAGTTTTTCTTTGTATTTTGGTAATTTTTTGATAAATCTTTTTATTTTTGCAGAAGTAATAGATGTGTGGCTTTCACCGAAACCCAGTTTTTCTAAATAATAAGCATTTGTGTGTTGTTCAAACTGATTTTTAACTGGTAAGGAAAAGATTGGTTTTTTTAAAAAAATTGCTTCAGACATTAAAGAATGTCCACCATTACTTATAACTGCCTTACAATTTGCTAGTTCTTTTGTGTTGTTTCCGGTTTTTTTATAAACAATATTTTCTTCTGTTTTCTCAATATTTAACCCATAGACATGAAATGTCTCATTTTTTATTTTTTTAAGTTCTGAAATTATTTTGTTGTTTTTGTCTTGGAATCTATTATAAACTAATATATAATTATTATTTTTTGATTTAACCTCATAAAATTCATCCCTTAATATTGGGTCAAATATTTCTGTTCTTGCTTTTCTGATTTTTGGTCTATAAAAACAAAGTGCTAAATACCAATCTGCTCTAAAACATCTAAGTTTGCCAACCATTTTTGCAATAAATAAATTAGTTAAATCTTTTATTTTAAATTCAACATCTGTTCTAAAAATTGCGGCATGATTATCTATAGCAATACATGGTATTTCATGGACTTTTGCAAGAGTGATTGTAGTTGTTTCAAAATCAGATATTATTAGCTCTGGTTTTATTTTTTTAATTAGATTTTTTACAATTTTGTGATTTTTTGGATTTGTTTTAAAAGATGCTAAAAAATCTATAACTGTTTTTAATTGTTTTACTTCGTTTGCACCATAAGCTATTGATAGTGAATTAATGATTGTTATATTTTTGTATTTTTTTTTAAGAAAATCTTTTGTTTCTTTTCCTGTGACAATATATACTTTGTGACCTTTTTTGATTAAATAATCAATAATTGGCATATCTCTTGTTGCGTGTCCAAGACCATCAGAACAAATTCCATATATAATATTCATAAAAATCGTGCTTTATTATATATTTTTTAAAAAAAGACTTTAAAAACAAATCATTTTTATATTATTTATTATATTATTTATTTGGTAGATATTTATGATAATATTAATTTGTGGATTTACAGCATCAGGAAAAAGCTTTGCATCAAGATTTGTTGCAAAAAAACTTAATTACAAAATGATTCACACTTCTGATATTCTAAGGCAAATATTAGAAAAAAACAGCACAAAGAACATAGATCTAAGTAACACACAAATGAATACTGGTTGGTTTGAAAAATCTGGTGTTGATATAAAAAGAAATAAAGACAAAAATATTGATAAACAATTAGATAAATATCTTTTAAACCTTGTAAATAAAGAAGATAATTTTGTTTTAGATTCTTGGACTATGCCCTATCTTTCAAAAAAAGGAATAAAAATTTGGTTACATGCAACATTAGCAGAAAGATCTAAAAGAGCTGCTCTAAGAGGCGACATGTCTTATAATGAAGCAGTTAGATTAACACAAAAAAAAGATGAATTTTCCAGAAATCATTTCAAAAAACTATATGGTTTTACTTTAGGTAAGGACTTAGATAAATTTGATTATGTTTTAGATACAAATAAATTAACAATTCCCCAAGTAGAAAATGCGGTTTTAAATTTTGTTAAAAATCACAAATAACTTTTTCTATTTTTTAATTGATCTAACACAGAATAATCTAATTTAAATTCTCCGATTTTGTTTTCTGGAAATAAACTATATCCATGAAAATCAGAACCACCTGTTTCAATAAGATCTATTTTTTTTGCAACATCTTTAACTTTTTTGATAAATGGTTCTTCTGTTGGGTCGTGTGGGCCAATAGTTTCAACACCAGATAATCCTTGTTCTTGTAATTTATATAAATAGCTTTCTATATCTTCTTTAACATTTCTTGGAAGAAGCCAAGGATGAGGAAGAACCGCGACACCACCACCATTGATTATTTCTAAAATTGTTTTTTTTGTTGTTATTCTCTTTGGATGATAATTAACTTTTATTTTTTTAATAATGTTAACAAATGCATCTTGTAAAGATTCTGCGTAACCTTTATTTTTTAATTCCATCCCAATATGAGTTCCCATAATTTTTTTATTTGGCCCAGTGTGTTTTTCTACGTCTTCTAAAGATATATCAAAACCATTATCTTTTAACCAATATATTTTTTGAATATTTACATCATTTGCTCCAGAAAAATTATCTGAAATTATTTTAAGTAATGGATCATATGTTAAATCAAAATAATATCCTAAGATTTCACTACCTAAGCAATTAATTTCAACACCATGTATCAATTCAACAGAATGCTTTTTTGCATAATCAAATATTTTTTTATCAGAATATACTTCTATACAATCATGATCTGTTATTGAAAGGCAATTAATTTTTTTTTCTTTACATTCTTTTATTAAATACTCTGGAGAATGACAACCATCTGAATAATATGTGTGTGAATGAAGATCACAATATTTTTTCATAAAAAATCATTGCATTGTTTTTGTTGCTAATTTTATATCTTCACTAGTAACTGTTTTTCTTTTTGCGTGTTGTGCTAATTCAATTGCTTGTTTTGAAATGTCCATAGCAACTTCTGATAATATTTTACTAAGTTCTTCTGCTGCATCTTCTGAAACTCTTTCAGCACCTGCTTTTCTAATAAGTCTATCTATTGCTGCGATCGGTAAATCTGCCATATATAACCCTCCATTTTTTAAAATAAGAAAAATTATCTCTTTTTATATTATTTGTATGTGTTAATATATAAAAACATAACACTTGGTTAAGTTTTTAATTATTCCATATATATATTTATATAAAGTGAAATTATATGACCTTATCTGACACTATATTATTACAAATAAGTCAAAAAAGAACATCCTTTAATGATTTGCTAACAAGAATTATGCCTAACTATTCAAGTACAGCATCAGCAAAGGCTGCTTTATCTAGGGCAATTAAAAATTTAGTGGCATTTGATCATATTATAAAAAAAGAGGACTTTTACGAAATTACTGATAAAGGCAAAAAAATAGTAGAATCCAAATTAAAAAACAAAATGTTAATTACCATAAATGATTTATTAAAAAAATCTCAATCAAATACAACTTTAATACACTTAGATGATATTATAAAAAACATACAAATATTTTTAGAGAGATCAAAAGAAGATCCAACTCTTTTAATGGCAGGTAAAACTAGTGCAACTTTCTATATTTCTGATCTTGAAGAAGTAAAAGAAAGTATTGAAAAAAGAGTTTCAAATCTTAATAGATTGGAGCAAGTTTTAGATAAGCAAATTTTATCATTAAAAGAACTTAATTTTGAAGATCAAGCAATATCTAATTTAGATAGTGATGCTTTTGAGATTATAAATGAACTAATTAATCTATATTCAGTATCTGAAATTATGATTGATTGTGATAAAGAAGATATAAACTCAGGAATGTTATTTGAGAATCATTATGAATTTATTAAAAAACCAGATAATGTTTTTATTCTTAAATCCACAGATCTAAATGCATTAAAAAAATTAGTGTTAACCAATTTAGAATCAATTATGCAAACAAGATTTAAAATTTATATAAAAGAAGCTATTATTTATTTAAAACTTGGTAAATTGTATTACACTGGTCCCTATGATATAATTAACAAAGTTAAAGACAAATTTCCATCTTTAAAAAAAAATGATATAATAAGTATATCTAGAAGAGATCTATTATGAAGATAAAATATTTTGGCCACTCTTGTTTTTATATTGAAGACGAAATAAAAATATTAATTGATCCATTTATTCTAGATACTCAAAAACTGATTTGTCCAATAGATGTTGTTTCAGACATTATATTAGTAAGCCATGATCACAGAGATCATTTAGGAGACACAATAGATATTGCAAAAACAAATGGTTCAAAAGTAGTTGCAATTGCTGAATTAGCTGCAGAGATTTCAAAATTTGGCATTTCGGTGATTTCTGGAAATGTTGGTGGAACTGTTGAATATCAAGGAGTTAAAATTACTTTTGTAAAAGCAGATCATTCTTGTAATAAAGGTGTTGCTGTTGGGTTTGTAATTCATTTAAATGATAATGTAATTTATTTTGCTGGAGACACTAGTGTTTTTTTAGATATGAAAATTATTAAAGATCTATATAATCCAAATATTGCTTTATTACCAATTGGTGGGGTGTATACCATGGATCCAAAACAAGCAATATATGCTTTGAAATTATTAGAACCAAAAATAGTTATTCCCATGCACTACAATACCTTTGAAAACTTAACTGGAAAACCAAAAGATCTAGAGGTGTTAATAAAAAAAGAGAATCTGCAGATTACGCAAATTACACTAAATCTTGGACAAGAAATAAATTTGTGATTTGCAACTATAGTCTAGTGGTTAGGATGTAAGCTTCCCAAGCTTGAGACTCGGGTTCGAATCCCGGTAGTTGCATTTCAATTTTTTTCTTTTTGAAAAAGAAAAGCATTGATTAAACAGAAAATAATTAAATGTTACAAAATATCTTAAGTAATAAATGATTTTTATGAAACTAGGAAAATATAAACATTATAAGGGAAAGATTGTTGAAGTTATTGGTGTTGGTAAACATTCAGAAACATTGGAAAAATTTGTAATTTACAAAGAAGGCAAAAATTTTTGGATTAGGCCAGAAAAAATGTTTACTGAAAAAATTTTATTAAACAATAAAATGGTTTCTAGGTTTACCTATTGTAAATGATAGATTATTTTTATAAAAATATTAAAAAAATTTAAAAGGAGAACAATATGAGTTTAAAAGAACAATTTGAAAAAATAAAAGAGAATTGGTTATTGATCTTAATTGTAGTTTTTATTTTTGGAGTTATGATCTATTTACCAAATTCCGGATCTATTGGGTTTTCTTCTCAAAATAAAATGGCAATGGATTATGCATATGAATCATCTTTAGCATCTGGTGGATCTTATGATAGTTATAAAAACTATTCCCAAAATTTTGCTCCACAAGTAGAAAACCGAAAAATTGTTAAAACCGCAAATTTAGGTTTAGAAACAAAGGTTGGTAAATTTTCTGAGGTTGATTCTAAATTAAGAGAGGTAATTAAATCATCTGACTCGTTTATTTTAAATGAAAACATTTATTCTAACAAAGTTAATTCTAGAGAGATCTTTTCTGGAAATTATGTAATTAAAGTAAATACAGATAAACTTGAAAATATAACAAATCAATTAAAAGATTTAGGAAAAGTTACAAGATTTACTATGGGTGTTGATGATGTTACTGGTCAATATACAAATGTAAATATAGAATTACAAGTAGAAAGAGAAAGACTTTTAAGATATCAAGAAATGTATGAAGACGCAGAACTAATAAATGATAAAATAGAACTTAACGACAGAATATTTAATCAAGAAAGGACCATTAAATATCTTGAAGATTCAATAAGAGATATTGATCAAAGAATTGATTATTCAACTATTAATTTAACAGTTAATGAAAAATCAGATTATTTGGGAATAGCTTTTGTTAAGTTATCTGATCTTGTGAGATCTTTTATAAACAGTTTAAATTCATTAATAAGATTAGTTGTTTTGATCTTACCTTGGGTTATAATTATTGGGTTTTTCTACGCTATTAACAGATTTTTTAAAAAAGAGGGTACAAAAGTAAGAAAAAAATAATTTTTTCTTTTCTTTTTTTATAATGTGATTTTTATGGATATTTCAAAAAAGCAAATGTGTGTTTTTAAATGGGTTGTTAAAATTTTTAGT
>JAQUVR010000034.1 GCA_028693335.1 Candidatus Iainarchaeum sp.
AGGTAATATATTTATATCCTAAATGATTAAAACCTTTTCTTTTATTAAATATATATAAATTAGAGGATAATATTCTTTTTGGAAGGGGTCTTGTCCAGTGGAAAAATAATAAAAATTACAAAAAGTAAAATTAAAATATAAATATCTAAATACTGTGATAATTGTTGCAAAAAAATAAGAAAAAAAATGGTTAAAAGAAATTAACCAAATAAGGAACTTAATCCTTCAGCAGCTGATTCTTCTGAAACAACAGGTTCTTCATGAACTTCTTCTTTCTTTGTTTCTTGAGCTACTGGTGCTGCTGCTACTGGCATTGATGCCTTACTAATTGCGTCTTCAATATTTATGTCTTTTAAAGTTGCAACAAGTCCCTTAACTTTTGCATCATCAACAGAAACTCCAGCTGATGTTAATACTGCTTTGATGTTTGCCTCTGTTATTTCTTTTTTTGTTTTGTGTAATAACAAAACTGCGTATATATAATCCATATTCTACACACTCCTAAATTAATTATTTTTATTTGCTAAAGCATCTAGTGCTTTTGCTTGTAGTTGAGCTTTTACAATCATTGGCTCAATTGTGTCTTCACAAATGTAACCAACTTCAACACCTAAATTTATTCCTGATCTTACTGCTAAGATTATGTTGTTTATTATTGTTCCTGCGTCAACATCTAAAACATCTTTACTATATATTAAGTTATCTTCTTTTACTGCTACAATATCAAGCATTAATTCAACAGGCTTAATATCCAACTTTGAAAGAGTACTTACAATATCAGATGTAATTATGTCGCCAACTTTTGCAATAGTTGTGTCATTTGGAACAAATATTGTTGCACCTCTAACTTGTGCTTTAATACCAACTCTCTTAAGATCAGACAATGCTGGTCCTGGTGGAAGTCCTGTATCTCCAGAAGGTATAACAATATCAACTGGTGAGATCATTCCAATCTTTGCTTTTGATCTTGCTTTGTTTTTCTTTATTTGACCATAAAGTTCAAAAGCATTTTTGTTTGTTAAGATCAATATTGGCTGGTCTGGTAATTTTTCTAACATGTCTTTATGGTTTGTTTCTTCTAGTGCTCTTTTTAATGAACTTTTTGAAGTTACTTTAAAAACAGCATCAACCATGTTCTTTTTTAACCTTGCTAATAAACCAGCAGGGAAGTTATTTAAATCACCAATACCAACAATATTATGATTTTTTATTAGTTGAGATATCTCTTTTGTTTGTGATTCTCTCCAAGGCTTTGTGTGTCTCATTTCTTACCACCTATTGCCTCTATATTTATTGTGCCACTCATAGTTGATTTCATATAAATTGCTTTTAAGTTTTGTTCACCAATTGGCAATTTATCAATAATTGCTTTTGTAACTGCTACACAATTATCTACCAAGTCATCATTACTTTGACTCTTTTTACCAACTTTTGTTTGAATAGCAACAGAAGTTTTACTTTTTTTATTACTTATTTTCTGTTGTGAGATTGTTGCAGTAACAATTGCCTTAATTGCATTAATGTTTGGTGGAGCAACTAATGGCATCTTTCCTCTTGGACTCAAAACTTGTCCTAAATATTTACCAACAGTTAGCATAACTGGACCTTCTGCTAAAAACACTTTGTGTTCTTCTGCCAGTTTTTTTGCTTCTTTTTTGGATATTTTAGGAATATCTTCATCCAAAACGATTTTATCAACAACTCCTTTTAACTCAGAAGCTAAGTTTTTATCTTTAACAAATACTAATGAACTTACTTTATCTAAATATGGATGTGGTAATTTAACAGTTAACTCAACTCTTTGGTCTCTGTTCTTCACATTGATATTTTTTAAAGTGTAAATTAGTTCAACAGCTTCATCAAAGTTTCTTTTTTTAGACTTGCTTTTCAACTCGTCTATAGCCTTTAAATAGGCTTTCTTGTCTAGAACGCTTGTATCCAAATTAGCACCTCCTGCATAAAAGCAGTACAAACGGGAAAATTTTTCCAATTTTGTTTTTTTAAAAACAAATATTTGTTTTTAAGTATATATATTAATTGATGAGTTTAATTTTTAAATATATTTTTTAAATATTTAAAAAAAAATTAAGATAAAAATTAATTTATCTTAAATATTTTATTGTATTTACAAAGATTGCTTTACTTAAACCAGGATTGTAATTAAAATAAATTACTTTTCCCATAAGCATTGATTTTTCAACAATAGCTGGGAATGTCTGACCGGTTCTTGCATCTTCTAAATATGCAATTTCTTTACCAAGAACTGAAACATCAAAAGTTGATGTGTTGTAAAGACCTGAACTTTCTAAAGCTGGTGCTCTTTCTATTCCTGCCATTATTGGATGATCAAAGGCTCTATAAATTATTCCTTGTACAAAATATTCTTTCTTACAAGATGGTGTTCCAAAAATTATTTTATCACAAGAAACTGGAACAATATTACCTAAGTTTGCTTGCCAACCAAGAACAGAAATATCTCCTGGTCTTTCAATTCCTGAGTTTAAAACAACTATTAGTTTTCCACCTGAATTTACATAACTCTTTAGAGCATCTCCTACTCTTCTTGTTATTGATTTATCTGTTTGAAGTGATTGATCTAAAATTATTAAATTATATCCTTTAATTGCTTCTTTTGGATTTCTTTCAATAGATTCAATATTTACAAATCTTACTTGTTTTATTAGATCTTTATTTTCTGGATCATATAAAACATTTTTGAATTCAACACTTGGAGATCCAATAACCAAAATATTAGCACCACCTGTTGTTGATACAAATGGCATTCCTCCAGAGAATATGTTTGTTTTAAATAATATTAAAAGTATTACTACTACAATAACTGCTATTGGTATTATATTTTCCCATTTTATTTTTGATCCCCCTGCTGAAGTTTTAAAATCGTCTGCACTAAAGTCAGATCCAAAATCGTCACCTAAATCTTTTGCCATAATTATCAATTTCCTTCTTTTTAATTAATATTATATATTTAAAAGATAAATTTATTTTTAAATGTTTCGAAAATTATTAACTTCTTAAAATTAATAAATATCTCTCTTATTCTTCCAAATACACTCCTTCAATCTCCAACAATCTATTATATTTTGAATTTCTATCACTTCTTGCTGGGGCTCCAAACTTTATATAGTCACTATTTAATCCAAATGCAAGATCTGAAATAAAACTATCTTCTGTCTCTCCTGACCTGTGAGATACTACAACTTTCCAACCATTATCTCTTGCAAGATTAAATGATTTTATTGTTTCTGTAATTGTCCCAATTTGATTTGGTTTAAGTAATAAAGAATTACAATATTTTTTATCTATTCCTTCTTTTATTAATTTTGGATTTGTTACTAATAAATCATCTCCAATTATATTCATCTTAGAAGAATATTTCTTTGTAAACTCTTTCCAAGAATTTTTATCTTCTTCAAAGAATGGATCTTCTATTGATTTTAGTTGTTTATAACTTTTTAATAGATCTGCATAGTATTCCATTAATTGAGATGAAGAATAATTTTTATTGTTTACAAAATATTTTTTAGATTTTTCATTATAAAAAGAATTTGCAGCACAATCAAGACCTAAAAAGACATCCTTAGAATAGCCAGATTTTTTTATTGCTTGTTCCATTAGATCAAGTGCGATTTTTGGATCTGTTATATTTGGTGCAAAACCGCCCTCATATCCAACATTTATAGAAGATTTTCCATATTTCTTTGAAAGTATTTCTTTTAATTGTAAATAAATTTCTGCAGACATAGAAATATTTTGAGAAATTTTATTTTTATTTGGTAATATTTGAAATTCTTGAAATGCAAGATCAGTTCCGGCATGTTCTCCACCATTTATTATATTTAATTCTGGTTTTGGAAAATTTGTTTTTTTATCAATTTTTTTATTATTTAATCTTGCTATATATTGATAGAGAGGAACATCTAATTCTTTACTTGCTGCTTTACAAATTGCGGCACTTATTGAGAGTATAGCATTTGATCCAAGTCTTGATTTATTGCTTGTAGCATCAAGCTCTATCATTAAATTATCAATTCTTGTTTGATCTAACAAGAATTCCCCCACTAATCTTGGGCCAATTATTTTATTTACATTGTCTATTGCTTTTGTAACATCTTTTCCAAAAAAAGCTTTAGATTTATCTCTTAATTCAACAGCTTCTTTTTTTCCTGCGCTTGTTCCAGATGGTATTGAAACCCCGGTTATATAATTATCAGTATATACAAAAGTCTTTAATGTAGGGATTCCTCTAGAATCAAAAACTTTAATAGCTTTAATCTTTTTTATGTGCATCTTTATCACTTTTTAAAATATTTCCAATCTTTAAATTACTATTAAATAATTCTTTTCCAAATATTTGAGAATACAATTCTTTTTTAACATAATTGTTTAGTGGTAAATAATTATATTGTTTATCAGAAAACAAATGTTCTTCTATTTGAGAAAGAGAAAGATCAATTAAATAAAGATCTTTTATTTCAGGAACATTTTGATTATTGTTATTTGTCAAAATATCTTTAAATAAAACAAAATCAACAGATGTAAAATTACTTAAATAATAACCATCTGTCCAAATGTCATGACCAAGATATAAAATATCTGCTGGGGTAAATAAACATTCTTCTTTAAAGAAAAAAATTTTATAATATTCATCATAATAATTGTTTTTATCTTTTTCATATTTTTCGGTCTTAATATTTTTATCCATTTCTGTTAGACTATCTAAATATTTTTTAGAAATTGTAAAGATATTTTCAATTTTAATAAATGATTCAAATTCTTTAAAATCAACATCTTCTTTATATTTGCCAATTACTAAAAACAAATCAATGTCTTTTAGATCTAAGACTTTTTTAAAAAAATCTTTGTCTTTTTCTTTAATATAATTAAATTCTTTTAATCCTAAAAAAAGTTTTTTTTTCATAAATCATAACCATTTTTAAACATATTATTGGTACTATTTAGATATAAATTAATTGAGAGGAAAAACTATGGGACAAGGACTTACAATTGCAAGCGGAATTATTTTAGGTATTGGTATTGGAACATACATACCAGCATTTCCACAACCATTCAATGCTATTAACGCTTATGTTGGATTGGTTTTAATAATTGTTGGAATAATTCTATTAATTATGTCTAAATAATTATTTAGTTTTTAAAGATTGTTCAATATCTTTAAATATATCATTAATTTCAGATATTGAATGGTTTTTCTTTTTTGAAGACAAAAGATTTTTTAAATTACCAAAAATATTTTCTTTTTCTTTTTGAGTTTCTTTTGTTTCTGAATAGTTTATTTGATTAACATAATTTTTATTTTGTTGTTTTGGAGTATAAACTGTGTTTCTTAGATCAATTGTATTTTCATTTGATCTATTTTGCAAGTTATTAGTTTCGGGAGTTTCTTTTGTTGGCATAATTTTATTTACTAAATTTACAAGCCTATTTGTCTTTTCTCTGGTCTCTGACCCAAACACAACCCCTTGTTTTTCAAGCTTATTAATTACTCCAACAGATATTTCTTTTGTAAATCCTTCATCCAAAATTGCTTGCTCAACTTCTTGTTCTCGGTAGTATTTTGCTTTTGGAAGTAATAAATTTGTTAAATAATTAATTTGATTAATTTTTTTTTGTTGTTGTTTTTCTTCAAAACTATCCTTTGTTGATTCTACTTCTGGACCTTCAAGCCTATAAGATTCTAATCTTTCTTTATATTCTGGAAATTTTGATAAAAATACAACTATATTTTCATATTCTTTTGCATAATTAAACTGAGCATAAGAATAGTCTTCAAAATTAATTTTTCGTTTATTATAAAGATCATCTATTTTTTGAATTTCTGCTCTTATTTCAAGATATCTTTTATAATATCTTAATGGATTTTTTCTAAATAATGGGATTATAAAAAAAAATAAAAGAAAGAGTATATAAAAAAAAATAAATGCTCCAATAATGTAGACATAATTACTACTAAACAAACCATCAAAAAAACTAATTTGCCCTTTTGATGCAACTGTTGCCAGATGATCTCCATAGTATAAATCTAATATTGGAAACATGTTATCTTAGATTATATTTAAACAGTTACAAAAATTATATTGTCTCCTCTTAAAAAGACATCCACAAATTTTGTTTTTGGTTTGCCGTTTTCTAATTCTTCAGCATCTTCTAAAACAATATTTAAGTGAACATCAAATGCTTTTAATTTTCCTCTAATCCATACATTTCCTTTCAAAAATATTAATACTTGTTTGTTTAATGAACTGTTTAACATATCAAAAGGTCTTGTTATTTTCATATCGTTTGTCATATTTTATCACCATTTTTATTTTGAAATTTTACTCCTTTTTTTTATTTTTTGAAAACATTTTTTTAAGTGCCATAACTAAACCAGCAAATAAAGGTTTTTTGTTTTTTTCTTCTTCTAACGCAATTTCTATTTCTTTACCAGACACTTTTCTTGCAATATG
>JAQUVR010000035.1 GCA_028693335.1 Candidatus Iainarchaeum sp.
TTTTTCTAACTCCTTTTTTTCCTAAAAATTATAAAAAGTTCTTTAACTATTAAGATAAGTAAATAAAATATTTTAAAAAACCTATTTTTAAAAAAAACTAACCAGTAATAACCAATTTAGGTTTTAGAGCTGCAGATTTTTTTACCAAACCAAAACCTTGCATAGACTCTACAACAGATAAACTATCTTTATAGGCATTTGGTTGTTCTTCTCTCATAAGATTTTCTGATCTTCCTGATAAAATAATATCATCATTTAAAAGATTTTTTTGCAGATTGATAATAGAGATTTCAGACTTTGCTTTTTGTCTAGAAAGTCTTCTACCAGAACCATGAGCAACAGATTCAAGCGTATCTGATATTTTTTTTGTGGGTTTTAAAATGTGTGTCTTTGCTTGCATAGAGCCTGGTAAAATTACTGGTTTATTTAGATATGCTCTTGATGCGCCTTTTCTATGAACAATTAATTTTTTGTTTTTGTGTTTTTCTATAGTTGCAACATTATGAATAGAATCAGAAACTAAATTAAATTTTAAATTTTTAATATCTAATGTTTTTGAAATTGCAGCTTTAATATAATGTGACAAAACAGATCTATTTACAAATGCAAAATTAACAGCACAAGACATAGATTCAAAATATGCTTGTGCATCTTTAGTATTAAAATAATCATAAGAAATTGGATCTTTATATTTAAAATTCTTAGAAAACTCACTAGCGATCTGATGACCAAAACCACGAGATCCACTATGAAGCATTATAACATATTGATCTTTTTCTAGTTTTAGTTTTTTTAAATAATCTTTATCAAAAATATCATCAATAACCAATAGATCAATAAAATGATTGCCTTGACCTAGTGTTCCAATTTCAGTTATTCCTCTTGATTTTGATTCTTTGCTTAGGTGCTTAGTGTTTGCAGTTTTAAAACAACCCTTATACTCAATATTTTTTATATCCTTTTTTTCTAAAAAATTATTTTCTATAGACCAATTAACACCAGTTTCTAAAATTTTAGAAAAATCAGATTTTGAAAGTAAGTGACCTTTTGTAGATAAGCCAAGTGGTAATTTTTCTAAAGCCATTGATATTTTTTTTAAAGTAGATAAATCTAAATCTTTTTTATATAAATTAGTTTTAATAAAAGAAATTCCACAACCTATATCAAAACCAACAGCCTCTGGGCTAATGATTCCATTATCAACTGGACTTGCAAAAACTGAACCAATTGGAACGCCATATCCGACATGTAGATCAGATAGACCTATTACCTCATTATAAATATTAGGTAATTTAGAAATATTATTTAATTGTTCAAAACAAGTAGAATCAATTTCAGAAAATAATTTTTTATTTGCAATTATTTTTTTTGTAATAGAATTAGAAGTCTTTTCAATATAGCAATTTTTAGAAGTATATTGAAACATTATAAGTCAAAATTTTACAATTATAAATAAACTGAAACTGTAATAAAACAGTTTTTTACAAAAAAACACAAAAATGATTTTTGCATTTAGATTTTTAAAGAAAATTTAAAAAAAATTAACCTTTTAACTCAATGCCAATTTGAAGATCTGTCGGAACATCAATTCTCATTATTCTTCTTAGGGTTTTATCATCGGCCTTTACATCAATAATTCTTTTGTGAATTCTTAATTGATAAGTTTGATAGGTCTCAGTTCCACCACCAGAAACTCCTCTTCTTGTTGGGACTGATAATTTTTTTGTTTTTAATGGAATTATTCCAGAATGCTTAACGCCGCTCTGTTTTGCAACCCCAATAATCTCTTGACAAAAATCAGTAATTTTTTTGTAATCTGTTCCTGTAACAATAACTCTTGCTGTCTGCATAATTTATCCTGTTTAAAATTTTTAATATAAAAAAATAAAAAATAAGAAAAAACTTAGAATTGTTTTTTCTTTACTTCTTGTACAACACCTGCTGCAACTGTCTTACCTTGATCTCTAATTGCAAATCTTCCTAATTGTGGGAAGTCTTTGAAACTTTCAACAACTAATGGTTGCAATGGTTTGATCTTTACTATTGCAGCATCACCTGTTTTCAAGAATTTTGGATTGTCTTCTTGAGTTGGTGCTATCTTTTTTACAAACTCTGTAATAGTACAAGACATTTGTGCTGTGTGAAGGTGGAATACTGGTGTGTAACCTGGTGCAATTGCTGTTGGGTAATTTAACACAACAATTTGTGCAGTAAATTCTTCAGCAACAGTTGGAGGGTTACTTTCTGGTCCTAAAACAGAACCTCTCTTTATGTCTCCTTTTCCAACCTTTCTTAAATTGAAACCAATATTATCTCCTGGTAATGCTTCTGGTAATTGTTCGTGGTGAGCTTCAATAGATTTAATATCTGTTGCGATATTTTCTGGCATAATAACGATCTTGTCATTAGGTCTTAAAATACCTGTTTCAACTCTACCAACAGGAACAGTTCCAACACCTTTGATGTTATAAACATCTTGAACAGGTAATCTTAATGGTTTTCCTGTCAATACTTCTGGTGCTTTGAAATTATTAATTGCGTCTAATAATGTTGGGCCTTTAAACCATGGCATTTTATCTGCTGGTGCTTTAATAATATTTTCTCCATTCCATGCGGAAATTGGGATTACTTGTAATTGATCATCTTTAAACCCGGATCTCTTTAATAAAGCTAAAACATCTGTTTTTATTTTATTGAATGCATCTTCCTTGTATTCAACTTCATCCATCTTGTTAACAACAACGACGATTTGTTTAATACCCATAACTTGAGCTAGAAATGCGTGCTCTTTTGTTTGAGCCATGATACCATCTTTTGATGCTACAACTAATACTGCTGCATCTGATTGTGCTGTTCCAGTAATCATGTTTTTAACATAATCTTGGTGGCCAGGGGCATCAATTACTGTAAAAGAATATTTTTCTGTTTCTAATTTCTTATAATTTACATCAATTGTAATACCTCTGTCTCTTTCTTCTTTAGTAACATCCATTAAGTAAGCGAAAGCAAAAGTAGATTTTCCTTTTTCTTGAGCAATTGCTTCTAACTTTCTATAATCTTGGTCACTTAGGTTTTTTGTGTCGTACATTAAACGACCAACTGTAGTTGATTTTCCGTGATCAATGTGTCCAATAAAAACAATATTGATCTTTGGTTTAGCTGCTGCCATATATATCAGTTCCTCCATATATTTAAATAAAAAAACATTTAGAAATTTAACAATTATATAAAATAATTGTATATTATATATAGAAACTAAAACTTTATAAATAGATAATCTTCTAAATAACAATAACAACTAACAAAAAAGTTAGAAATCAAAAACTATATATATAGATTTGATTAAAATATATATAGATAAAGACCTTACAAAAAATAAAATAAGATAATATTTATGGAAATAGAATTTATTCAAATAGTAGTAATTGTAATTATCATAATAGTGTTTGGTGTCTTGATAACTGTAACAAACCTTAAAAAAAAAGTAAAAGTGCCAGTTAGTAAAGAACAAAACTCTTGGCAAAGAATAGAAATACTTAATAGTAAAAAAAAAGAGTTTTTGAAAAAAAAAGAAGAAGTTTCCTTTAAATATAGTGCAAAAGGGATAAGTGATGATAATTATGCAAACACCATAAAATACATAAACGATGAATTAAAAAAAATAGATCTTGCAATAAATGAAGAAGTTTCAAAATTAACAGATCTACAAAAAAGTCAAGACACTGGTGGAGACTTAAGATTTCAAAACATAAAACTTAAAGGAGATCTAAACGAAATAAAACTAGAAAGAGATAATCTGAAAAATAGAACAACAGAATTAGAGGAATTTATTAAGAATATGTCAAAAAATAATAATTCTAATCTACAAGTTAATGAAAGTGCAAAAAATAAATATTATGAACTAATATTAAACACATATAAAGAAATAATAAACAACAATGAAAAGAAAACAATATCTCAAATAAAAGAAATGGTTGATCCTGATAACTTAACCATTAAAAGCATTATTTCAAAATACAAACCAATTGGCTTTGATTTTAATAAAGACTATTTTGAAACACTTAGAATAATTTATAATTTTTTTAAATCAGAAATAGATTTTGCAAAAAATGATATAAAAATATTATATTGGTTAGATCCAACCCAAATTTTAAAATATAAAATTGCAGATGAACAAGATGCTGCAAACATGCTTTGTTCAGTTATGAAGGGGCTAAATGATAATGAAGCGTACATCTATGTTGTTTTGTTAGAAGATGAAAAAACACACGCAATTGTTAAAACAAAGTTTAAAGGAGTACATTATATTTTTGATCTGACACAAAAAACACCATTTGACTTGTTTAAGAACAATGATGAAAAGAAATTGTTTGAAAATTATAATTATAAAAATAAAAAAATCACAAAGTTAATTTACAAATATAACAATAACACCTATGTAAACTTTGATGAAGAAGAGTAAACGAATTTTAATATGGAAAAGTTAGAAACAACTAGCACAGCTTTTTTTTATATTTCTAAAGAATTGGAAAAAGAATTGTGTGGTGGTTATATAAATAATATTCAAGAACTTGAACTTGGATATAAAGAGGATTTGTTAGATGAACAAATAAGTGCAATAAAAATAAAAATACATAAACAACAAACAAAAGAACTAATCATTACAGAAAAAACACTATTTTTATCAGAACACAAAATGCCAGTATTAGAAAAAACAAAAGGGCTGTGTGTGTTTTTAAAAAAAAAATTGTACAACCAAAAGATTCAAGAAATTAAACAAGATAAAAATAATAGAGTGCTTTATTTTAAATTAGATAAATATTATTTGATATTTGAATTTTTTAGTAAATCAAATATAATTTTAACAGATCTTGATTTTGTTGTAATAACTTCAAAAAAACAAGAAATCTGGAAAGATAGAGAAATTAAAACAAAACGAAAATATGATTTTCCACAAACAAAAGAAATAACTGATGAAAATAGTGACGAGATCTTAACAGAAATTAAAGATAAAAAAAAAGAAGACATCATTAGGTATTTAATAAAAGAATACAATTTACACCCTTGGTATATAGAACAAATATATTTAGAAAAAGAAAATATTTCTCAAAAAGAATTAATCGAGAAAATAAAACAAATCTACAACCATAAATATACAAAAATAAAAACAATAGATAATAAAGATCAAAAAATAATTGTTTGCGAAAAAAGCGAAACAGAAACTGATTTTTTCAAAGTTATTGAAGAACTATATTTACATAAAAATACAGAAGAAACAATAGAATCTAAAGAAAGCAAGCAAATGCTGAAAATAAAAAATATTCTTGATACTCAATTAGAAACAAAGACAGAATATGAAAAAATAATGTCAGACTTTGAAAAAGAAGGAGAAATGATTTATTCTTACTTTACATTAATTGATCAAATAAATAACCAAATACAAATTGCAAGAAGTAAAAAAATAGATGTCGAGATTATTGAAAATAAGATTAATGAATATCTAAAAAAAGATTATCCTAATTTAAGTATAACAAATATAGATCTTAAAAATAAAACATACAAACTAAAAAAAGAAAATTAAAAAATTAAATTTTTTAAATTTAGAAACCGTCGTGTTTTGACAAAAGCTCTTTTTCATCAATAACAAAAACATCGCTTACTGCAACAACGCATTTATATGGAATTTCAAGTAAATTTCCTTGAACATCTAATTGTTTAACAACTTTAGATGTTGGATCAACTTCAACCAATAAAGCCTCTATCTCTCCAGAAACTTCATTGACCATTAAATCAACTAAACGACCAATATTGTCTCCTCTGTTTGTTATTAATTTTTTTGTAGCAAGTTGTCTAGCTATAGCATATTTGTACATGTTTTTTACCCTCTTTCATTTTTTAATTAATTTTATTAAAATAAACATATATAAGTAACATCGAATGGTATATATACTTTGCTGTTCTAAAAATTAACCAAAATTAAAAAAATTGTTTAAAAAAACAAACCAACTTTAGAAACCTTTATATATAAAATAATCAGAAATTAATGATTTTTCGAAATCAACAAAAAAACAAGAAAAAAATTAAATTATTACGCGTCCATTATTAATAACAAAATGCTTCTTTGAAATAACTTTTATTACTTTCCCATTTCTTGTTGCATAACTAATAACGTTCTTTTCAGAATCAACAGAAACTACTTGACCGATCCAAACACCATATCTTGAAACAACAGGAAGTCCGATTAACAGATCTGTAATATCTGTAGTGATGTCAAAAATACTAGTTATTCTATTTAATAAAAACAAAAAAACTGTTGAGACAACAACACTAATAATAAAAACATTAAACTCAAGTTGCCCAATA
>JAQUVR010000036.1 GCA_028693335.1 Candidatus Iainarchaeum sp.
GATCTTTATTTAAAAAATAAGAAGAAACTCTTTTTTTAAGATTTTTTGCTTTTCCAATATAGATAATAGCCCCTTCTTTATCTTTATAGATATAACAACCAGGGTTATTTGGTATTTTACTTAAATCAATCATATTTTTTACCATAAATCTTATCTCTATGTTCTAGATATCTAAATATTATTTTATCATTTTTTTTATCAACCCAAAATATTAAAATAAATTGTGCAGTAATATGAATTCTTTTATATTTTTGTAATGGTTTTTTAAGATTTTTATAATGATCTAAAAATTCGTTTTTTTTAATTTCTTCTATTTTTGTAAATAAATAAATAGCTAATGATTTATCCTTTAAAGATAATTTTTTAATTATTTTATCTAATTCAGGATGAATCTCATATTCCATATTAGTAATCTATTTTATATCTTTTTTTAAGTTCGTCAACAGATTTGAATTTTATTCCTGATTTATATTTTTTATCGCCAGCTAATATTTTCTTAACAAATTCTGGTCTTAATTCTGGTTCAAGATTTGTTTTTGAATATTGTGTTACAACTAAAGTTATT
The DNA here is from genome assembly GCA_028693335.1 of Candidatus Iainarchaeum sp. Taxonomy (GTDB): domain Archaea; phylum Iainarchaeota; class Iainarchaeia; order Iainarchaeales; family CSSED10-239; genus JAKQTP01. The sequence continues at coordinate 566 of JAQUVR010000036.1, forward strand.
GCTTCTGCTTTGTTTTTTAGGTTGTATTGTGCTTTTATGATGTTTAAAGTTTGATTGATTTCGATGGGTAAATCGATTAATGCTTTCATGTACTTTGCCTCCATTAATAATTGTATATATATATTAATGGTTGTTAACATTTATTAATTTGTCTTATTTAATAATTTTTTTTAAAAATTCACCAGTATAGCTTTTTTTATGTTTTATAATTTCTTCAGGAGATCCTTTAGCTATTATATCTCCACCATATTTTCCACCATCAGGCCCAAGATCTATTATGTAATCACAAGATTTTATAATATCTAAATTATGTTCAATAACAACAACAGTATTTCCTTTTTTGACTAATCTATCTAAGACTTCAATTAATTTTTTAACATCATGGAAATGCAGACCAGTTGTAGGTTCGTCTAAAAGATAAATAGTATTACCTGTATCTCTTTTAGATAATTCTTTAGTTAATTTTATTCTTTGTGCTTCACCACCAGACAATGTTACTGAATTTTGACCAAGTTTAATATAAGATAGACCAACATCCATTAATGTTTCTAATTTTCTTTTTAAAGATGGAATATTTTCAAAAAAATAATATGCTTCTTCTACTGACATATCAAGAACATCTGCTATGTTCTTATTTTTGTATTTAATTTCTAATGTTTCTTCATTAAATCTTTTACCCTTACACTCTTCACAATCAACATAAATATCAGGCAAAAAATTCATTTCAATTTTAATTTGTCCATCTCCTTGACAAGCTTCACATCTTCCACCTTTGACATTAAAAGAAAATCTTCCAGCATCAAATCCTCTGATTTTAGAATCCTCTAGTTTACTAAACAGATCTCTAATATCATCAAGAACCTTTGTGTATGTTGCTGGATTTGATCTAGGCGTTCTTCCAATTGGTGATTGATCAATTGAAATTACTTTGTCAATTTTTTCTGGAATTTCAATATTTTTTACTTTACCAATATTCATTTTAGATTTATAAAACTTATTCATTAAAAATGGATAAAGTGTTTCATAAATTAAAGAAGATTTTCCAGATCCAGAAACACCAGTAACACAGCTGAAAACACCAATTGGTATTTCAACATTAATATTTTTTAAATTATTTTCTGAAGCTTCAATTATTTTTATAAACTCTTTAGTTTTTCTTCTTTCTTTTGGGATAAGAATAAATTGATTACCAGAAAGATATTGTCCAGTTAATGATTCTTTATTCTTCATAATTTCTTTTGGTGTTCCACTTGCAATAATATTTCCACCGTGTATTCCTGCGCCAGGTCCAATATCAATAACATAATCTGCTTGTTTTATGGTGTCTTCATCATGTTCAACAACAATTACAGAGTTACCAATATCTCTTAACTTAAATAAAGTATCAATTAATTTTTGATTATCTTTTTGATGTAAACCAATTGATGGTTCATCAAGAACATATAAAACGCCAGTTAGGTTTGTTCCAAGATTAGTTGCAAGTCTTATTCTTTGGGATTCTCCACCAGATAATGTTCCTGCATTTCTTGACAATGTTAAATATCCTAAACCCACTTTTTCTAAAAACTCTAATCTAGAATTAATTTCTTTTAGAATATGTTTTGCAATTTCTTCTTCTTTTTTAGATAATTTTATTTTTTTAAAAAAATCAATTAATTCTAAAATAGACAAATCTGTGAGATCAACAATAGATCTATCAGAAATTTTTACAAATAATATTTTTTTCTTTAATCTTTTTCCATTACAACTTGGACAAGGAGAACTATTCATGAATTTTTCCATTTCTGTTCTTCTGTATTCTGATTCTGTTTGTTTATAAAGTCTTTGAGTTTGTGGTAATAATCCTTCCCATGTGCCAGTATAGTTAAAACTAGAAGTTCCATTTTTTCCATTTAAATTAAAATTAATATTATCTTCTGAACCGTACATCAATATCTTATATTGTTTTTCAGTTAAATCTTTAATTGGAGTTAAAGCAGAAAAACCGTAAGCCTTTGCAACGGTTGCAAGATGTTGACCTCTCCAACCATCAATAGCATTTCTATATATTGCAATTGCACCATCTGCTATTGATTTGTTTTTATCTGGAATTATTAGATCTTCATCAAAATCCATTTTAATTCCAAGACCAGAACATTCTTCACAAGCACCAAAAGGAGAATTAAAAGAAAACATTCTTGGTTGTAGTTCTTCAAAGGACAAACCACAGATTGGACAAGACATCTTGGAAGAGTAGATCTTTTCTTTGTTGTCTATTAATATTTTAACAATCCCATCAGTTGATCTTTTTATAGCTAGTTCAACATTTTCAACAATTCTAGATTTGTTTTCTTGATCTACTTTTATTTTATCAATTACAATATCAATATCATGCATTTTATATCTGTCAAGAATTATTTTTTCATCTGTTCTTTTAATTTCTGAGTTTACTCTAACTCTTGTATAACCTTCTTTATTTAGATCTAAAAATAATTTTTCATAAGTTCCCTTTTTCTTTTGAATTATTGGGCAAAGGATTGTGATTTCTTTATTTAAAAAATCATTAAATATATTCTCTGAGATTTTTTGAGGGCTCATAGCTTGAATCTTTATGTTGTGATCTGGACAATAAGCTGTTCCTATCCTTGCAAATAATAATCTTAAATAATCATAAATTTCTGTAACAGTTCCAACAGTAGATCTTGGATTTTTGGAAGTTGTTTTTTGTTCTATTGATATTGCTGGTGACAATCCTTCAATTGAATCAACATCTGGTTTTTTCATCATCCCAAGAAATTGTCTAGCATAGCTAGATAATGATTCAACATACCTTCTTTGACCATCAGCATAGATGGTATCAAACGCTAATGTTGATTTGCCTGAGCCAGATAATCCAGTAATAACAACTAATTTTTCTTTAGGGATCTCTATATCTATGTTTTTTAGGTTATGTTCTCTTGCGCCTTTAATAATAATTGATTTAGAAGTCATTTTTTATTCATATTTTGTTTTTTAATTAAAATAAATTAAAATTAGTTTTAATATATAATATATGTTAAAAACATTATATATTCCTTTCTAGGGGGGTGTTGTCCACTGCAACTGGTTTCGCTCAGTTGACACGCAGTATAACCGGTTTCGCTCGGTTAACGCGCAATTATAATTTTCATAAAAAACGAAATGGAAAGAAAGCCTCGGGAAAGAAGAATGCGGTCGCTCAGTTGAGACGCAGTATAACTGGTTACGCTCAGTTGACACGCAATAAACTTTTTCAAAAAAAGTTTAATCAAAAACAAGATGAAAAGAAAACTCGGGAAAAAAAAAACTATTTATAAAATAGATCTGGATTACGATCCACAAATTTATTAATAATCCCATTTAATAAAAATTGATCTCCTTTTTTAAGATAAATATATCCTAAGATCGATGCAAATAATGCACCAATTGCATCTAAAATAAAATCAATCATAGTATCAATAACACCCAGTCTAGTGTTACAATATCCCTCATTTGGACAAAGATCTCTAGACTTTTGCATATTAGTACCAAATACAGAATCCATTCCAAACTCAAAAATCTCCCAAATTGCACCAAAAGCCAAAGATATTGAAAAAATAATTACACAAATAAAAACCGGACTAGTTTTGATTTTTTCAGTTTTATATAAGACATACATAACCCCAAAAGCAATTAAACTTAATGCAAAACCAGAAAATACATGTAATAAAGAATCCCACCACCAATATCTAAAATAAAAATTTTGTACTTCTCCTAAAAAAACACCAGCATAAATAAAAAGAATTATGGCTAATTGTAGTTCTGATGGTAAATAAATACGATATCTTTTTTGAAAAAAATACGGGATAAATATTAAAATAGTTGCAAGAATAGTAACAAAGAAAAAATCCCAGCGTTTATTAGCAAATTCAACAATTAAAGCTATAATTAATGTAAGCACTATAAAATAGGTTATATATTTTTGAATCCTATCAAAACCAACAATATTTTTTTTAAACATATTATTTATTTACCTTAAAAATATCCAATTCTATATAAATATATTTATTCCAAAGAGTTTAATAATTATATCTGTTTTAATAAACATTATAAGATTTGGAATCTATTTAAAAACTCTTTTTTACTTTAAATATATTTATGCTTTCAACTGCTAAATTTGTTTTTTCAAAATCAAAAATAATAGAAGAATATACAAAATTATCTAATATTAGTGATCTTCTAGCCTATAGTGTAAAAACAAATCCTTATTTGGTATCAACATTACAAGAAAAAAAAGATTGTATGTTTTTAGTTCATCACATAAATGAAACAAAAAATATACAAAATAAGACAAATATTATTTATATGTTGCACTCTCCAGAAAAAGAAGAACTAGATCTAATTTTTCAAAATGAGATTTCTTTTTTTATTGTTGATAATATTAAAGATTTAGAATTTTTTTTAGACTATATAGAAAAAAACAATAAAAAAGTTAATCTTTTACTAAGAATGAGAATAAAAGAATATACAGTTAATACAGGAAAATATTTTGTATATGGTTTTTATTCAGATCAAATAAATGAATTAATTCCAAAACTTAAAAAAAATAGAAATGTTGAAAAATTAGGTGTGCATTTTCATAGAAAAACACAAAACTTATCAGAATGGAATTTAATAAGAGAACTTGAAGATTCTATATCTAATGAAACTTTTGAAATTATTGATTTTTTAGATATTGGAGGTGGAATTCCAATAGATTATAAAAATATTAAAGCAGAAACCATTATAGATGTTTATAATAAAATAAAAGCATTAAAAGAATTTTTAAATGAAAAAAACATAAAAATGATAATTGAACCAGGAAGAGCAATTGCTGGGCCTAGTGGTAAATTAATTTGTAATATTAAGAATATTGTTGATAATACCATTTTTATTGACGCATCTGTGTTTAATAGTCAAATGGATATTATTGTTTCAAATATTAAATTATTGGTAGATGGGGAAAGAGAATCAGGATCTTACTATGTAATCAAAGGATTAACTCCAGCGTCAGAAGACATATTTAGATATAGAGTGTATTTAGATGATCCAAAAATTGGGGATCAAATAATCTTTTTAAATGCTGGAGCTTATATTTATCATACAGATCTTTTTTCTCTAGATAAATTAAAAGTTGAATTTGTTGATTAATTTTTAGTAGGTGAATTTTAGTGTTAAAAATAGTAACTAATATAAGAAAAGATCTAAAAAAAAACTCAGACAAAAAAACAAAAGAAAGCTCAAAAAGATTTTTTAAAGAAGAAGTTGTGCTCTATGGAGTAAAAAGTGCAATTGTTTCAAAAATTGCAAAAAAATATTTTCAAGAAATAAAAGAATTAAATAAAAAAGAACTATTTTTAATTTGTGAAGAACTTTTAAAATCCAATTATTGTGAAGAAGCATATATTGTTTCAAATTGGTTGCCTAAAAAAATAGATATTTTAGAAAAAAAAGATATTAAAATTTTTAAAAAATGGATAGATCTCTATATTAACAATTGGGCTAAATGTGATGGTTTTTGTAATCATACAATAGGAGATCTCTTAGAGAAATTTCCAGAAATTTTGCCTGAGATAAAATCTTGGTCAAAATCAAAAAATAAATGGTTAAAGAGGGCATCAGCAGTATCATTAATTCTTCCTGCTCGTCGGGGCAAATATTTAACAGATGTCTTTGAAATATCTGACGTTTT
>JAQUVR010000037.1 GCA_028693335.1 Candidatus Iainarchaeum sp.
GAAATATTTCTAAATATTGAAAATTCTGTAAAAAAAATGATACCAATTGAAAAAATATTTCAAGAAAATAGAATTGATTCAAAAAAGGTAATTGGAGATATAGTTCTCGATACCAACTCCAGTAATCCAGAATATGTTTTTGAAATTAGAGAAAAAAGAAAATTATTTGGTTTTATTCCAATTGGAGAAAAGATAGTAGAAAAAAGAATTTCTGCAACTTTGGAGATCAAAGAATAGTTTTCTTTATTTTTTTTTAAATAATTACCTTTAAATATCTACTTATAATATATATTATTGACTAAATATGCAAAAAAAGATATTAATAATATTTATATTCCTATTTTTGATTAATTATGTTTGTGCATATAATATTGTGTCTCAAGAAACAGAAATAACCCACAATCAGTTTGATATTTATAAGGTTAATGAAAGATTATTGATTACTGATATTAATGAAAATAAACTAGACTTACCAATTGTTCCAAGCTATGATCTAATAATAAAAATAAATAATCAAAGATATTCTAATATTTCTTATACAACTGAGCTATTAACAATAAACTTAGAACCAAACAGATCACAAATAGATCTAGAGATTATATATTTGACTGATTATTATATTAGTAAATCAGAGAGTCTTTGGAATATTAATTATGGTTCAAGATATATAGAAAAGATAGATAAGATCACTCTAACACTTCCAAAAGATGCACAAACAAAAGATCTAACATATATTTCTTCTGCTAAAGTTGTAAATGGACAAATGGTAATAACTTTAATTAATTCTAATAATATAAGTGTTAGTTATAGTCTGGTTTCTTTAAAAAAGAAAAATTATTATTTATTGTTAATACTTTTAATTATTCCAATCTATTTTTTATTAAAAAAAAAGAAAAAAACAAAGAGATCAGAAAAAAAAGAAGATTCACTATTACTTGGACTAAACGAAAATGAACAAAAAATAATTAAATTATTATTAGATCAAAAAGAAGGGTTAACACAAAAACAGATCGCATTGAAGTTATTTTTACCAAAGGGTACAGTTTCAAGAAATATTCAAAAACTTGTTGATAAAGGATATTTAGAGATCAAAAAATATGGTGTTAGTAATAAGATCTTTTTGGGTGAAGTTTTTAAGAAATAAATATAATTATATTATTTTTGTATAATATATATTATATCTCTTTTTATATTTATAAAATAATTTTTTTAATAAAATTGTTTTTTTATTTTTTGTGATATATATTTTAAAAAAAGGTAATTTATGAGTAAACTAATAATAAATAAAAAAAAACTATTTGAAAACTTAAATATTTTAAATAATCTTTTAGAACAAAAAAACATAAAATGGACACTAGTTACAAAAATTTTATCTGGAAATAAAATTGTTTTAAATGAGATTTTAAGTCATTCAATTATAAAAAAGATTCATTCTTTTGGAGATTCTAGGATAAGTAATCTAAAAACCATAAAAAGAATAAATTCAAAAGTAACAACAATGTATATTAAACCACCATCTATAAAAGATGTTACAAATATTGTAAAATATGCTGATATATCTCTTAACACATCTTTGAAAACAATAACCAAATTAAATCAAGAAGCAAAATTACAAAACAAAATACATAAAGTAATTATAATGGTAGAACTTGGAGAATTAAGAGAAGGTGTTATTAAAGAAAATCTATTGAATTTTTATTCTCAATGTTTCAATCTAACAAATATTAAAATAATTGGAATTGGTGCAAATTTAGGTTGTATGTATGGAGTTGAACCAACAATTTCAAAAATGAAGTTGTTATCTGATTATAAGAGAAAAATAGAAAAAAAATTTAATATAAAATTAAAGTATATCTCTGGTGGTAGTTCTATTAATTTATCCTTATTAAATAAAGATTTGCCAAAAACCATAAATCATTTAAGAATTGGAGAATCTGCATTTTTAGGAACAGATCCTATTACTAGTAAAAGGTTTAAAAATCTAAATACAGATGTTTTTAATTATCAAGCAAATATTATTGAGTTAAAAAAGAAAAGATCTAAACCAGATGGAAAAATAAGTACTGCCAATATAGGGCATACATCTAATACATTTTCTAAATCAGAAACCTATAGGGCAATTGTAGATTTTGGGATATTAGATGTTGATGCTGATCAATTGATACCAAAATTAAAAACCGTTACTTTTATTTGCACCACTTCTGATATGAGTGTTTATGATCTTAAGCAAAATATTCCAATAAATGGTAAAAAAAAAGAAGTTGGTTCTACTATAAAGTTTATTCCAAAATACATGGCTGTTGCTAAGTTGTTTTTATCTAAATATACTGAGATAGAGATAAATTAATTTTATTTTTTATAAATGCATATGGTTTATATATATTTTTGATCTAAGATATATATTTCTGTTTTTATATAAAAATAGAGGTTTTTTGCAGAGATGGCGGAGTGGTCAAACGCGCTAGCCTGCTAAGCTAGAGTCTCACGACTACCTGGGTTCGAATCCCAGTCTCTGCGTAGCTGATTTTGATCGGCTAGCACCTAATTTTTAAATTATAAAAAAATCAGATCATTTAATCCTTCTAGTAACATTTCTTTTTTTATAATCTGGATTTTTATCAAAGGTTATATATTGTAATTTTGATGGTCCAGGATTTGTTTTACTTTCTGGAACAGTAAATAAATTATATCTGTGTCTAGAGTGTGCAAAACTACGCAAAACTTCTTTAATATCTTTAATCTCCTTACCAGATCTATCTTTTTTAGAAATCTCTATTACAAATGGTTTTTTACCAGTTACTCTTTCAGTAATTTTTTGAGTTTCTGGAAATACTGCTCTAATTAAAATAAATCTGGAACCATGTTTTACTCTTTGATCTGCAATAACTCTTTCTAATAACATTGTCCCTAATCCTTTTTTTTGATATTTTGAATTTACATTTAATTCATTTAAACTGAAATATGTGTCGTTTGCTGACCATCTTTTAGCGATTTCTGGTTCTATATTATAGTTTTGAGAAATGGTTTTTATTTCGCCCATAACAGACCCCAATAATTCAGATCCATTATACATTAGATAAAAAACACTTCTATCTTTTTTTTCTAGTTTACTTTTAATATAAGATCTTAGTTCTTCTGCAGTTTTTCTATATTTCACTTTATCAATATTAACTATGTCTTGCAATGTTTTTATTGGTAATTTTTCAAGATCTGCCCAAGTAATTTTTTTATAATTTATGTTAGTAAATTCTTTATGTAGTGAAATCATATGAAAAGATATTAAAGAAAGGTTTTTTAAATAAAACAGAACATTCTTATTTTTAAAAAACATACCATGCTATTAAACACAAAAAAATAAAAAAACCAATATTTTTAATATATTGTGTGTTCTATTTTTCTATGAAATTACTTTATTGGGCGCCAAGAATATTATCAATAATTTTCATATTGTTTTTAGCTTTATTTTCATTAGATGTTATTACTCCAACAGCAACAACAAAAGAAATAATTATTGGTCTTTTGATACATAATATTCCAGTGTTTATATTATCAATAATTTTATTAATATCCTGGAAACATGAAATTGTTGGGGCTATTTTTTTTAATTTAGCAGGTCTTTTATATCTTTTTAATTTTTTAATAACTATAAATAGAACTCCATCATTTAATTTAGGTTATTTAGTTCCTATTTTTATTATCTCTGTGCCAGCCTTTTTAATAGGAATATTATTTCTAATTAATTGGAAAAAGAAAAAAACTAATAAAAAATTACTTTTTAAGAAATGAGATCTATAATAATAGAGATTTTCTCTGATTTTTAAAAAAATTTGTTTTTTCTTGTTTATTTATATTTATTTCTGTCTTATATAATATATTATAGAAACTTACCTAAAACTAATATGTGGTAATAGGATTTTTAGGTATCAACAATGGAGGAAAAAACATGAACAATGTAAAAATAAATTTTCCAGATGGTTCAATAAAAGAAATTGAATCAGGAAAAAAAGCAAAAGATATAATTCTTGAAAATATTGGAGATGGCTTATTAAGAATAGCAATAGCTGTTAAAGCAAACGATAAGTTGATAGATTTAGAAACACCTATTACCACAACAACAGATTTTTTAGTACTAACTTATAAAGATAAAGAAGGTAAGGACATTTTTTGGCATAGTTCTTCACACATAATGGCACTTGCTATTAAAAGAATATTTCCAGATGTAAAATTTGCTATTGGTCCATCAATAGAAGAAGGGTTTTATTATGATGTAGACATTAACAGATCTTTTACTGAAGAAGAACTACTAAAAATAGAAGAAGAAGTACACAAAATTATTAAAGAAGATCTAAAATTTGAAAGATTTGAAATAGATTATAATCAGGCTTTGGAAGTCTTTAAAGATCAACCATATAAAATAGAACTAATAAATGAAATAAAAGATAAAGGCGAAAAATTATCATACTATAAAGTAGGAGAATTTATAGATCTTTGTAGAGGACCACATGTAGAATCAACAGGAAAAATAAAAACCTTTAAGATATTAAAAGCATCAGGTGCTTATTGGAAAGGAGATTCTAAAAACAAACAATTACAAAGAATTTATGGAATTTCTTTTTCATCAAACACAGAACTTAAAGAATATTTAACAAAAATAGAAGAAGCACAAAAAAGAGATCATAGAAAAATAGGAAGAGAACTTGATCTTTATAGTTTTCAAGAAGAAGCACCTGGTATGCCTTTTTTCCATTCCAAAGGCGCTTATATTTGGAATAAACTTGTTGAATTTTTAACAGAAAAGTTATATGAAAGAAACTATGAAATTAACAAAACACCAATGATTCTTAATAAATCACTTTGGTTACAATCAGGGCATTGGGATCATTATAAAAATAACATGTACTTTACAAAAATAGATGATCAAGATTTTGCAGTAAAGCCAATGAATTGTCCAGGAAATATGTTAATTTACAAAGCACATCAATACTCTTATAGAGATCTACCAATAAGAGCAGGAGAATTTGGTTTAGTTCATAGACATGAATTATCAGGTGTTCTTTCTGGACTATTTAGAGTGAGATGTTTTACTCAAGATGATGCTCATGTATTTTGTACAAGAGAACAAATGAAAGATGAAATTATTGATTTAATTAATCTTTTAGATGAAGTCTATAAAGTATTTGGTTTTGAATATGAAATGGAACTATCCACAAAACCAGAAAATGCAATGGGATCAGAAAAAGATTGGGAAGTTGCAGAAACTACATTAAAAGAAGTAATTGAATCTCTTGGAAAAAAATATAAATTAAATCCAGGAGATGGAGCATTCTATGGTCCAAAAATAGATTTCCACCTAAAAGATGCTATTGGAAGAACATGGCAATGTGGAACAATACAACTAGATTTTCAAATGCCAGAAAAGTTTAATTTAACTTATGAAGGTCCAGACAATCAAAAATTAAGACCAGTAATGATTCATAGAGCAGTTTATGGAAGTGTTGAAAGATTCTTAGGAATATTAGTTGAGAACTTTGAAGGGAAATTTCCACTTTGGTTAAGCCCTGTTCAAATAATCTTGCTTCCAATTGCTGATAGGCATAATGATTATGCTTATGACGTTTCTAAGAATCTAAAAAAGAATGGTTTTAAAGTAGAAGTTGATTCAAATGCATTAACTATGAACAAAAAAATAAGAAATGCAGAACTAAAAAAGATCAACTATATTTTAGTTGTTGGAGATTCTGAAGAAAAAAATAAAACCGTTAATGTAAGAACAAGAGATAATGAAATACTTGGTGAGAAAACAATTGCTGATCTAATTACAGAATTGTCTCTTGAAGTTAAGGAAAAAAGAATTACTAGAAAAAAGTAAACTTTTTTTCTGTTCTTTTTTTAAGTAAAAAAATTACTAGAAAAAAATAAATCTTTCTTTTATTTTTTTTTAAACAAATCAAAAAAACTATTAAATATTCTTTCTTCTAGATCTGTTACAGATCTTTCTTCAATAGACTTTCTTATCTTTTCTCTTGGAAAAAATAATTTAAAGTCTTTTAATTTTTCTAATAGCTCTTTTGTTGGCAAATATTTGTTGTCTTTTTTATCAAGTGTCCAAAATAGATTTTTTGTTAAGTTAATTGCATAATCTGAAATTGTATAATCTTTTTGTAGATCTAGTAATTGTACATAATTATCATAAACTAGATCATAAAATGCATTAATATCTTTTATTG
>JAQUVR010000038.1 GCA_028693335.1 Candidatus Iainarchaeum sp.
ACTTTGCAAGAACTAAGAATTTTTTTTATATGTTCACTAGTTACAAAGACATCTTCTGGTAAAAGTTTATCAATTACTCTTTTGTAATTATAAATATTTAAAAGTCTGAGTCCATCTTCAGTAATGATTAAATTCTTTTTATTTGCGTATTTTATTATTTGTTCGTCCATTACTTTCTTTATTTAACTGTTTCTTTTAATTTTTCCAATTTGCTTATTAATGACCAAACCGCACTTCTACAAAATTGTGGCACATTGTTGTTGTTTGTAAGCTCTTCAAGTTCATACAATATGTTTGATATCTCTAATGCTGTACATTGATTTTGTAATCTTTTTTCAATATCGCAAATTAGGTTTTTCATAGTTTTTGGTATTGACCCATCTTCTTCTAGAAATTGTATTTCTAAAATTATTTCTTCAATTAATTTTTTATTAATTTCTTGATCTTTTTTTTTCATGTTTGATCTTTTCCGTTTCTTTTTAAAAATATAAAAAAATAGATAATATATTTGGGCAAAAAAATATTAATAAACCAATCTATTTTGGTTCAATATTTAATAAATCTGATATTGTTATGTTCTTTTCCAAATCCATTTTTCCAGAAAAGCTTGCAAGCACAACAAATTCTTTATTTGGATTATTTTCTTTTAATGAGTTTAACATATCTTCTTGTTCTTTTAGATCTAAATTATTATTATAAATAAAAACAACTAAATCTGCAAGAGTTTTTACTGCAACAATTGCTTGTTTTTCGATTTTGTTCATATCTTTAAATTCTAGATGTATTAATCCAGGAGTGTCTATTACTTGAACCATTTTTTCTCTTTTACTAAAATATCCGATATTAAGTGCTTTTGTAGTAAAAGCGTAGCTATTTATTTCTGGATTAGCGTCTGTTATTTTTGTAAGAACTGTTGTTTTCCCTGCATTTGGTATCCCTACCAGACAAATTGTGTATAGGTTGAAATTTGGTTTTGCTATTCTTTTATATTCTTTTGCTAAATTTAATAATTCTTCATTAGTTTTATCTAATTTCTTAATAACTGATGCAATTCTTCCAAAGAATTCTTTTTTTATAATAATTTGTTTTGCCAATTTACTTTTTTTATCTGTATATCTAAAAACCACTTTTTTATATTTCTCACAAAGTTTATTTATTATGTGTATTGTGCTTCTATAATGATTTTTATATCTTTCAAGAGTGCTTTCTGGAACAATATTTTTAGACATAAATCTATAATAATCATTCATTTTTTCATTATCTGGTAATTCATTAAGTATTTTTGTGTATTTTTCTGTTATTAATAATTGATATGTTGAAATGTATTTTACTGCATTTTCTTTTTTTAGTAAATCTTTATTTTTTTTAATAGTATTTACAATAATGTCTAGCATTTCTTCTGATTTATAGACTTTTGGGAAATTCATGTTTTTTTCTCTTTAAGATATTTATTTAAAAAAGGTTGTGTTTATAATTATTATATATATAAAATATAATATAAGTCTATGTTATTAAAAAAATCAAATTTTAGTAAACAATTTTAATTTATTTTGAGGAATTATATATGAAATTTATTACAGAAAAGAATTATAAACGCCTTATGATTATTCCAATTATTATGTTGGTAATCTTTTTATTTTTAATTTTAGTTTATCCTGGAGTTCAACAAGGAATTGATCTTAAAGGAGGAAATCAACTAATTTTAAGATATGATGAAAAAAGAGAATATGTTGGTTTAGATCAACAAATTATTCAAAATTTTGGTGTAAAAGAAGCAAAAGTAAGCGAAACTGTTAGCCCAACAGAATATGGTCTATTAGTTGAATTTTCTCATCAACCAGATATTGAAACAATTAGAGCTAATAAAGATAAATTAGATTATCTTAACAAAAATATAATTGATCTAAAAGAAGATGCAAAAGCATTATTAAGCCCATTAGTTGAGTTAAATTTCTTAACAACTTCTGATGTTGATTTTATTGATGATATAAAAAATAAAGATGAATTAAAATCATATGTAAACGAATCTATTTTACTTGCAAATGATAATTTTAATAGTGAAGTAATTGATTTTATAAAAGGATATTTAAATCTTAAAGACGATCAAAATGTAAGAACACAAACAAGAGAAGTTTCTGCAACACTTGGTAGTGATTTTGTTAAAACTTCTGTTACTGTTGGTTTGATTGCATTTATTTTATTAACCATTGTTATTTTGTTTTTCTTTAAAGAAATTGTTCCATCAGGACTAATAATATTTTCAGCAATTTTTGATGTTCTTGCTGGTCTTGGTGGTATGGCGTTATTAGGTTTGCCATTAAGTTTAACTACAATCCCTGCATTATTAATGTTGGTTGGTTATTCTGTTGATACAGATATATTGTTAAGCACAAGGTTATTAAAACAAAGAAAAGGAGATGTATTTTCTGCAGCAAATAATTCAATGGCTACAGGACTTACTATGACTCTTACAACCTTAGCAACTGTTATTGTTATGATGATAATTTCTTATTTTACACAAATGTTTGTAATATTAGAAATTGCAACAATATTGTTCTTTGGTTTGATTGGAGATCTATTTAGTACATGGTGTTTTAATGGCCCAGCATTAATTAGATATGTTTTACATAAAAACAAACAAAAACAATAGATATGGATATTTTTAAAAAGGTGAAATTTCGTGAAAAGTTTAATTAAAAAACCAATTATTATAGTTTGGGCAATTTGTTTAATAATTGCAATATTTTTATTAGCTACAAAAGGTCTTCAATATGGTGTTGATTTTAGTGGCGGCACTGCATTTTCTATAATTTTAGAAGAACCAGTAGCAACAGAAGACCTTTCAAGAGTAACCACTGTTATTTCTAGACGATTGGATTGGGCTGGATTAAAGGATGCTAAAGTAAATGCTGCTGGAAATCAATATATTACTGCCCAGATTGCTGAATCAGATCCAGAGGAAATTTCAAAACTTAGAACAAGTCTTTTAAGACAAGGTAAATTTGAAGCAATTTTAGATGGAGAAATACTTTTTGTTGGTGAAGAAATTAGAGCTATTCAAAAAGATCCTGCAAAAGGTTATGGTGTTTCAACTATTGATAAGAGCGGAGCATCTAGATGGGTTTTGCCATTTATGTTATCTCCAGAAGCTGCAGACAGATTTGCAAAAATGACTTTTCATAGATGTACACCAATTGGTTATGGCACACAAATAGAATATGATTGTGAGAAAACATATTTTTTTATTGATAGACCAATTGATTCAATAATAATTATAGATAATGATACTTATTTTGCTGAAAGAGAGGTTCCATCAGCACCAGAATTATTACAAAGTGATTACATTAAGATTGAAGAAATATTAGCACAAGTAAAAACAAAATATTATGTTGTTGACTCTGAGCTTACATCAGATCAAGTAAATGAACTTACTTCTGATTTAAATGTTTATAGTAAGGTTATTGTTTCAAGTAATGTAACTAATTCCATAAAAGACCAATTAAAAGAAATGGGATACAGAGTAACAATAAAAGAAAAAAGTAAAGACAGCATCCCTTGGATTTGGGAAGCTACAGGATTAAAATCAGTGATCTCTTTAACAGACAGTGTTACAAATATGGATGCACCTACAACAGATTCTCCAAGATTTCAAAGATTTAATAATTTAACTATAACTGGTTCTGGAGAAACACAAGCACAAGCAAAAGAAAGACTTGATGATATTGTTGTTATTTTAGAGTCTGGATCTTTGCCAATAGCAATAGAGAGTATAAGTACTGAAACTATTTCTCCATATTTAGGTGATTCTTTCTTAAAGAATTCATTAATTATTGGTTTGTTTGCATTACTTACTGTTGCAATTGTTTTGTTTTTTAGATACAAATTATTTAATTTGATTTTACCAATATTGGTTGCAGATCTTTCAGAAATTATTCTATTATTAGGTGCATTGTCTTTAATAAGTTATAGATTAGATCTGGCCTCTGTTGCTGGTGTTCTTGCAATAATCGGCACGGCTGTTGATCACAAAATTATAATTACAGATGAATTATTAAAAGGCAAAAAAGAAGAAGAAGATTCAAACGAAAGCCCAATTGCAAAAATAAAGAAAGCATTTTTTGTAATTTTTGCGTCAGCAGCAACAATTATGGCTACAATGCTTCCAATTGTTTTCTTTAGTATGGGATTAAGTAAATTGGTTGGTTTTGCTATAACTATTATATTTGGATCTTTAATAGGTATATTTATTTCAAGACCAGCATATGCAGAATTTGCTAAATATGTTGTTGGAAAAGCTAAAAAGAAGGCAGCAGATAAGGAATAAGGTAATATTTATGAATTATTTATATCCTGTTGAGTTAATGGCTGACTTGCCATTTATTGGAGGAGTTATTGCTAATTTAATTCTTGTTGCTTTTATTTTAATTTTATTAGTTTTTTTATTTTTAATAGTTTTATATGTTTATAGTTCACTTTGTTGGTATAAAATTGCAAAAAAACTTAGATGTAAGCACGCATGGCTTGCATGGATCCCTTTTGCAAATTATTTCTTATTACCTTTGCTTTTAAAAAAGCACTGGGCGTGGGGATTTATGCTTCTTTTACCAATAGCAAATATTGTTTTTGCCATAATTTGGTGTTGGAAGATTTTTGAAAAATTAAAATATTCTGGTGCATGGAGTTTGTTGGTAATTGGTTTTTTTATTCCATTTTTGTCAGTCTTTGCAATCTTAGCACATCTTATAATTATTGGATTTATGGCTTTTTCTAAGTAATTTTTATTTTACTATTTTTTTTATTAATAATATTATTATTATAGCCATAAAAAACCAAGAAAGTATGTGCCCCACTTCTGTCAACACATAGCTGTTGCTTATTTTTTCAATAAATAGAATAAATATAAGTCTTATTATATTTATAAAAAACAAAAAAATTATTGATAATATTGTCCAAAAAAAAGATATTTTTTTTTTAATAACTTTAAATGAAATAACTGTTGATAACAATACAGAAATGGACACTATGCCACTACAAAATGGAACAAAAATAAAGTTGTGATAATTAAAATAGTTTCCAAACACAAGAATTATTAGATCTCTTTGTATTATTATTAGTTTTTCACCAATTGGCGTTGTTGTTAGTGTCAAGATAATATAAATTATTATAAATGTAATTATAAATTTTATTTTATTGATATTATTTTTATTCATATTATTGCCAATATAATTACTGCTATAAAACCAGCAACTGTTGTTGCTAAGAAATTGGTTTGTGCATTATCAATATAACCCTTATTTTCCCAGAGTGCTCCAATATAGCTGTCTATTATTGATCCTAAAAATCCAACTATTGATATTATTAGTGTTGCCTTAAGATCATATTTAAAAATAAAATTAAAAAATATAAAAGTTATTGCGCTTACAAATAAAGCACCAAATATTCCAAGAATCGTTATTCCTCCATTAACTCCTGCATCTACTTTTTTAAAATTAGTTATTAATATTGGTTTTTTTTTAGATAATCTTCCAATCTCTGAAGAAAGAGTATCAGAAAAAGCAGCAGATATACTTGCAAGCCCAGCAGTTATTTGTCCAAATACTAAAAATGCAGAACCAGCAAGGCAATTGCCTAAGAGATTAACATATGATCTTTTTTCATGTTTGTGATTTAAGATCGTTGTAATTCCTTCAGCTATACAAAAAAAAAGAATAAGATATAAAAATGCAGAAATTCCACCAAATCCTAAAAAGACTGCAGAAATTCCAAATATAAAGCTGATAGTGAATAGATCATATTTTCTAGTTATCCAAAGAACAATGCCTAGTGCATAAAAAATTAAAAGATAAAATAGAAATGACATATTTTCCTTATATTTTATTCAATTAATTTTGCTTTAGAAATTAAAACTTTGTTTACAAAACCTAATTTTTGTAATTTTGCTTTTGTTTTCTCAGCAATAACTGGAAAAATCAAATCATGCCAACTTTCTGAAATTGTTTTTGTTTTAATTTCTTCTTGAATTACATTAATTATTGTTTTTCTTGCTTCTGTTCTTAATGGTGTTGAATATTTTGTTCCACTTATAAACAAAAGTTTTACTTTTAATTTGTGCCCATCTTTTGTTGTTGCGTAAAACACTGGTTCAATCTT
>JAQUVR010000039.1 GCA_028693335.1 Candidatus Iainarchaeum sp.
TTTCATAAGCATAGATTGCAAATCTAAATTTGCCAATTTTATCAGCACCCTCAAAAGCAGGATCTACTTCTTCTAGTGAATCATCTAAGGTTGGATAGAACTCTATTTCCTTATAGATCTGATCTCCGTTTTCTAACCTTTCATAGATCTCACTCTCTTTTGGGACTGTAAACATTATTGGTTTTTTTCCTGCTTGTTCTGGCCAAATGGTTTCATTATATTTACATACAACTGTTGCAATATAACTAAAATTAATTTTATTTCTTCCTGGCCATTTTCCATTACATTTTAATTTAAATTCATAATAGTCTCCATTGTCTACAGTTGTTACAACAGAATCACAATCAGAATCTGATAAAGTCTTATACTCACCTGAATCTCCATCAGATTTTCTTTCAAAATGCGTGTATACATTATATGGTTCCATAAATCCAAGGCCAGTACACTTTGGTATAGATGTATTCATATGTTTATCGGACGCTAATTTACCATTTGTGACCCACACAACTTTTCTATTATAAACATAATTTTTTGAACCGGTGATATCAAAAATATTAATATAGCTTTTCTCTATATTATCATTACCAATAATTATTGTTTTATTTAATCCATCTATTGGCAAATTATAAATTTCTGACACATCTAATACTTTATCAACGATATTTAGATCATAATCACTACCAATTGGCGCAACAATAAATAAAATTGATGCCGCCAATAAAACAGCACCAGCAATCATCCAACCAACACCAACAAAAACAACTAATCCTGCCAAAGCAGGGATCATACCAACTATAAAACCACCAGCAAATACCGCTGTTGCTGTACTTCCAATTAATTGAGACCAATCTTCGGTTGAATTTTTCATTTTTGATTTTTCATTAAATAACATTTTACCAATTGCACTACCATTTGGATCATTATTAATTGGATTCATAAAACTGCTAAATCCAGTATACCCAGAAACATATTCAGCATAATCCCAAGGAGTTGTATTAGTATCTTTATTTAACAACTTAACAGTTGGACTTCTGTAAACTCCATCAGTATTCTTTGTAACCTGAATAAATGGATCTTCCATATATAACAAATCTTGAACATTAACTTTTAATTTCTTTTCAACAGTAGCACCAGACATTGGTATTCCTTGAACACTTAATGGTTTTATTTTTACTAAAATCACATAACCACCAGGAACCTCTGGTTTAACAATTCCAACATCTTGAGATGTTTCTCCAATATTAAAAGAAACTTTGTTTTGAGAAACTCCTGTCATGTTTGTATAATTTAATGCTTGACATCCAGCATATTCTTTATACTCTCCACAAAAAGTAACTTCAAATCTTGCTTTATCAGAACAATTGTTTTTTAGAGTAAATGTTTTTGGATCACTCATATCATCAATTGTTTTTTCAAATGGAATTACTAATTGATTATTTATTTTTTTACCATTTTCAAAAAACTCAATACAATCTGCAATCTGTAAAACAGATATATCTGTTTTTAGAGCAATTTCTTTTGATCTATTTACATAAGTTAAACCATTATTTGTTTCTATTTGTGCATTAATATAGATCTTTGATTTAATATCTGCAAACTTAGCACCATAAGAATTATATCTTAATGTTGCTCTATAAATTCTTGGTCTTGGTTCAATATTTGTAATTATTGTTTGATAAGATCCTTCTGATAATGTTACGCTTTTATCCTCAATTCTTAAAGTATAATTACCATATCTATCTCCATCTTGAGAGATCTTTGCTCTTATATTTTTTAATGTAACCTCTTGTTCATCATTTCCTTTTGCTACACAATTATTAATAATATTAAAACTAATTTCTTGTTGACCATTGCCAGAAATTATTGTTTGCCATGTATCTGGCGCACCCTCAATAGTTAAACAATCATCAACATCAACACCATCTCCAACAGACACTTTAATATTTGTTGGAATCTCAAAATTGAAATTTGAAGTTGAACCAACTCTTGAAACTCTTGCAGAGATTGAACCAATGACATTTATTGTTTCAAAAAGATCTGTTGTTTGAGTTGGACTTGCTTTAATTAATAATTCTTTTTCTCCATTTGCAGGAATTACAAAAGAATCATTTACAACTTGTGAATTTAGATTATTTAATGTTAGTGAAATATTTACAAACTCAGAATTTGTAAAAGAAAAATCACTTGGTAAAAATGATTTTAAAACAAGATCATAGTTTGTTTTATTTTTTAGAGTTACTCTCTCAATCTTTCCATCAACATTTGTTTTGTGAACATTTATAATTAATGGATTTTCTAAAGTAATTAATGAATTCTCTTTTCTTGCCTCAATAACATCCTCAGACACAATTATTTCTACTGGTGTTGCATAATACATTGCTTTTTGAATTTCAATAATTATTTTTTCATTAACATATAATGCTGGCATATTTATTTGAGCAACACCCTCTTGGTTAGTTCTATATATTCCAGATGTTACTGTGTGTGTGTTATTTCCTATTTTTTGATAAATATTAACAATACCATCAACAACAGGATTACCTTGACTATCCCTTGCAGAAACAGTTAGAACAAATGGTTCTCTTGGAACAATATTTTGTGGTTCATAATAAATATTAAATTGATATTGCTTGCTTACTCCAACAGTTATTGCCTTATCATAAACAATTGCTTGATTTGCTAATATTCTGTGATTTAATTTAGTTGTGCCTATTGATATTGGAGTCAATTCTAGATTTACGGCAAGACGATCATAAACATTTATTTGAGGAATAACTAAATAATCAGTATCCTCTGGAATCTTGTGTCTTGGTGTTGATTGTGTTCCTCTTGTTTGATTTATTAATCCTGATAAAGAATATTTTTTTATGTCAATTGCTTGTGCAAGAATTTCAGTAGAAGAAGAACCGCTTTCAATATTTTTTATTGAAAATCTTGCTTGTGAGTAACTATTGCTTTTTGCATTTGTTATTGTGTAGTCTAACTTATAATCTTTGTTAACCATTGTAGAAATATTTAAAGAAGAAGTTAGATCTTCAGATAAATTTTCAGACAAATCAATTAATTGACCAGATATACAAAAACTATCATCACAAAGTTGCTCTGCATCAATATAATATATTTTTTGCTCTCTAAAACCAGTATTGTTAGTAGAAGAATATCCTAAGTAAAAGACAGGAACTGCTTGACCTCTTGTTGCAGTTGATACTTGAACTGGAACTGTTATTTCATAAACACCATTAGGCATAGAACTATAATAAATATTTGCAAGCTTTGCTGGCGTGCCTGATGGGATTGGAGAATCATAAGCGTTTTCTGATTCATAATAGGTTATTTGTCCAAGATTTTGTGTAATTGGTCTAATAAACACAAAATCATCATTGACATTTTCAGCACCACCAATAATAAATTTAAATCCAAAGTTTACATTGTTTCCTGTATTTGGAGAAACAACTCTAAATTTAAAGTTATATTGCTTATTTTGTGATAATGATTGTACTTCTCTATCATTAGTTACATCAAAAACTCCAAGATAATCAATTATTGGCAAATTGTTTTCTTGTGATCTATAAAGTACAATTTCTTTGTTTGTTGTTTGGTTTTTTAAAATTGGTATTAAGTTTGTATAATAATCTAAATATCCTTCTTTACTTATTTTTAAATAAACAATTTTATCTGCTTTCAATTGTCTAGAATAAGTGCCAGTATTGGTAGAAGAATCAGAACCTAAAATTGTTCCATCTGAATTTATTATGGTTATTTGTGCATTTGAAACAACATCTGTATATGTGTTTTTAATTGTTAGATTAATAGTTCCATTTCCAATAATAACATTAACAGATTTATTACTATCTGTTGGAGGTGTGTGATTAAATCTTTCAGATTCTCCATCAACAACAGATTTTCTTAATTTAATAAAGTAATTTCCTTTTGGAACATTCTCAAATGTTGCAGATCCATTATTATCTGTAAGTATTGGATCAAATCTTGCATCAATAAATCCAGTATTGGCATCATAAATTAACAACGTTGCTCTATTAACAGATAAATTATCTTCATCTTTTGCAACAATATTTATTTTTGCAACATTACTTTCAGTTATTTTTTCTAAAAATACAGTGTATTCATTTATATTTGGACTAATTAATCTGGAAGCGTTTATATACTTTTTTGCATTAACAACAATAGTATAATTTTTATTATTTTCAATAACAAAATTTACTCCACCAGCAGCATATGCTCTAACATCTTTTGTTAGATTTCCATCTTCTAATATCTTAACAATAATTTCTTCTTCTAGATCTATTATTTCTGAAGAGTTAAGTAGATCTTTTACTATGACTTTTATTTCTCTTGTAACAATAGTAGTATCAATAACATCTCCATCATTTGGATTTATGTTGTTTGCTGTTGCTGAAACTAATATAACACTTTCAGTTAATTTATCTTTTTCTACAGTTATTCTTTGCTCTGCTGATTGATATCTTCCTCTAATATCATTAGTAGAAACAATGTATTCTCCAACTTCTAAATCTTTAAAATAAACAGCACCAAATGGTGTTTCTTTTGTTGAAACAGGATTAATTGTGTCTTCTTCTTTAAATATTCTAACTTCTATTCCATCTAAAATATTTGTTCCACTTTTAACAAATATTTTTGCTTCTCCTTTTCCTAAACTTAATTGTTCACTTAATCTATCAATTAACAATTGATTTTGGTTTTCAGATAATAAAATATTTTGTGCAAAATAAGTACTTGATGATGCACTTGCAATAATCTTTCCACAATTAATTGGAACTTCTAAAGTTATCATTCCTTCTGTTGATTGAGAAGCTGTTGGTGTTATTACTTCATTTGTATTTTCACAAGTTATTGTAAGTGCTACATTTTCTTTTATTAATTCTTTTGTTTGGCTATCTATTAACATTAAGCTTTTTGTATATTTTTGTGGTAACTGGTATATTTCTAATGTTATTCTGTGTTCTAATTGATTAGGATCTATTGACACAACTGTTCTTTTATAACCAGTTCTTTCTAAAAAAAAATCATATAATTTTTTTGAATCTAATGATATTATTGCTTTACCAGTTCCATCTGTTTTTATTTCTATATCTCTATTCTCTATAACATCTTTAATTATAAATGAAAAATTAACTAATATATTTCCACTATTATCTGCTAACTTAATAACAACATCATTATATGTTGTTTTTTCTTTTATTGATGATAATGGATTAAATATAAAAAATAAAATAATCAAAACAACTAAAATAAAAACAAAAAAAGAAGTTAATGGATTTTTTTTATCAAGAGGACCAGTTAATGATTTAATTGGTAATCTTTTATTTATTTTTTCTAAAAAGTTTTGATAGTTTTCTGCAAATTTTGACATAGCCATAATTAATAACATCCTTAAATATATATATATAATTTTTAAAGATAAAAAGATATTTAAAGGTTACTAATCAATCAAAGTTAAAAAATTAAGAAATAGAAAAAAAAAGAAATTAGTTTTTAATACAGCCTTCTGTTTCGCTATCTAATCTCTTTATTACTTCATTTGTTAAATCATCAGAAATTGCTTTAGGATTATAATAAACTGATAATTTTGTTGCACTTGGTGAAACACATGCTTTTTTTTCTGATACTAAATTATATATGTCTTTTAAAGATTTAATATCATTTACTAAAGCATTCCTAAGTTCAACACTTTCTGATGCACTCATTAATGATACTTGTTGATTTGTGGATGATCTTTGACTTAAAATATAGAAATATGCTTCGTCATCTTTTGAATCAATTACAAGTCTACTAATACCATCAACTGCTTGACCTGTTTTATAGTTTGTTGGTGTGTAAAATATTGTATATAACCAAACATTACCATATCTATTAATCTCTTCCTTTGGCCATTCAACACCATAACTAAATCCTTGGCTTTGTGTTGTTGGTGCTAATCTTGATTCAGTTGCAACAATATCTCTTGTTCCTAAATATCTTTCAAGTTGTGGAACTCCTTCAAAGTCTCTACAATTTGCAAAACCTGTCCAATAGGTTAAAACATTTCCAGTGTTTGCAATTATTCCGCCTTCGTTTGGTGGAGATCCAAGTGATAGTTTGTAGAATGCAAGTGCATTA
>JAQUVR010000040.1 GCA_028693335.1 Candidatus Iainarchaeum sp.
ATGATGAAATTCATGTTTACAGCTATAAAAATAGAGATTATCTTTTTTTGATTGGCCCAGTTCAACCAAGTCTTGCAAGTAGTAACAACAGTAATCAACATTATGAATTTGCCGAAAGTATTGCTGCTTTTGCAAAAAAAATAGGAGTAAAAGAGATTTATACATTTGCTGGATTAAATATTGGAGAAAAAAGATTAAATCAAAAACCAAGAGTTCTTGCTGTAACTAGTGATGAAAAAACTAAAAAAAACTTGCAAAAATTAAAAAATAAAGATTTAATATTTGATTCAAGTGCAACAGATACATTAATTTCTGGTGTTGCTGGTTTATTAGTTGGTGTTGCATATCACGAATACAAGATATCTGGTTGTTGTTTTATGGGCGAGACAGATCAAAAATTAATTTTTGGTGATCAAGGTTCTGCAAAAAGCGTTTTGTCTGTTATTTGCAATTTCTTTTCTTTTAAGATTGATACTAAAAAAATAGATAAAGAAGCAAAAAAAATAGAAGAATCTTTTACAGAAATAACCTCTAAGATCAAAGAACTTGAAAAGAAAAAAGATGTTCCAGTAAGTTATATAAGATAATTTATGAAACCAATATTTAAAAAAATCCCAAGTTTATTTAAAAGCAAAAAAATGGTTTTAGCTCCAAAGATAACTGGCGAATTTACTAGAACAGATGTTAGAAGAGTGTCATTAAGATTAGATAAAGATAATAAACCTATTCATCTTGGTGGTGGGTTTCATGATGTTTATTTAGGGAATCTAATTTTCAATAATGGTTCAAGAAAAAGAGTAACTATTAAAAGATTTAATAAAGGTATCGAATTATTAAAAATTGATGATGCTACCGCAAGAAAATATCAAAAAGTAATTAATGCATTAAGACAAATTGAGTTAGAACATGATGCCACTTTTGTAAAACGAAAATTAGGCAAAGCTAAGATGTTGCCTAAAATGGGAATGATTAAAGCTGATTTTGGTAATGGTCCAGAATGGGTGTTAGTCTCACAAGCATTTGTAACTGGAAATAAATCAAAATTTGAAAATGCAACAGTAAGATATAATGCCAATCCATCAGAATTTACTTGGTTATTATTAAGACTTGGAGAAAAAGGTTTCATAAATTCTAAACAAATTTCAATGGTTACTGATGTTTTTGCTCATCATCGAGAAAGTAGTTTTATTCCAATGGATATTGATTTTGCAACAGTAATTGATGTTAGCCACAGAAAAACAAAACCAGAAGTGGCTCATGACATTTTATCTGGTTTAAAAGAACACATTAATTTAACTGCAAAATCAGATTCTAAAATAAAAAATAATGAATATATTAAACTTTTTAATGAATTATTAAAACACAAAATGCATCCTGAATTAAAAGAACTATTATTAGAAAATAAAGAAAAATATTTAATTGAATAATTTTTTGAGTGTAAATATGTTACAAGAACAAGGAATCGTAATATCAACAATAGATAGTCCATCAACAACAAAGATCTCTTTTGTTTGTACAGGTAAAAATGTACATAAGGGAGAATATGTTCAAATTAATTATTCTCAAGGTGCTTTAATTGGACTAGTTAATGATGTTATAAAAAGAAATAGATATTTTGAAAATTCTGATTCCGTAAAAGAATTTGAAAATACAAATATAGATATTTCAAAATATTTTCCTAGTGATTCTTGGGAATTTTTAGAGGCTATTGTAAAACCACTAGGTGTTTTAAGTAAAGATAATTTTTTTGCAAGATCTACTTTGCCAGTCTCTCCTGGAGAAAAAGTATATCTTGCAGATACTGAAATTCTAAGTAAATTTTTGCATCTAGATTCTAATGGTTTGTTACTTGGAGAAATTGAACATCCAAAACTAGAAGTTAAATTTAATTTAGATAGATTATTACAAAAACATTTTGCAATACTTGCACAATCTGGTGCTGGTAAAAGTTATTTAACATCTGTAATTTTAGAAGAGTTGCTTGATAGAAAAAAAGAACAAGGCAGAATTGCAACAATTTTAATAGACACACATGGCGAATATTCAGCATTTTCTAATATTTGCGAAAATAAAGATCATAAAGATTATTCTAATAAATCCTTAAGAATAGAATCTGGAGATATAAGAATAGGGTGTACTGGATTATCCGCTGGTTTTTTCTTTTCTTTATTACCAGAGCTATCCCCTGCACAAAAAAGAGAATTATCTTTAGTTATTAAAAAATTAGATTTGGATAAAAAAAATGGTGCTGGCCCTTATTCTTTAAAAGAAATGATTAAAGAATTAGAATTATCTGAAAAAAAAGATCAAACAAATAGGACATTGATAAATTATTTGATGGAGCTTGATGATTATAGATTATTTGGAAAGATTGATACTCCATCAATAATGGATGCTATTGATTCTGGCAAATTAACTATTATTGATTTGTCAAGAGAAATAAATAAAAAAAAGAAACAAATTATTTTGTATTATTTTGCACACAAATTATTTTATGGGCGAATAAATAATTCTGTCCCGCCTTTTTTATTAATTGTAGAAGAAGCACATCAATTTGCACCAGAAATGGCAAGTAAAGAACACGCTTTAGCAAAAGGAATTTTGGAAACTATCGCTAGAGAAGGTAGAAAATTTGGAGCAAGTATTTGTTTAATTTCTCAAAGACCAGTAAAATTATCAACAACTATTCTTTCACAAGCAAACACACACATAATTTTAAGAATAACAAATCCTTATGATCTAAAACATATTGGAGAATCAAGTGAGGGATTAGATCAAAAATCAATAGACATGATTAGTTCTCTTAGAGTCGGTGAAGCATTGATTGTTGGAGAAGCCAGTTCTTATCCAGTTTTTTTTAAAGTTCGAAAAAAGAAATCTCAAGACTCCCATTTAGAAGTAAATCTTTCTGGACTTTGTAGATCTTTTGAAGAATCAAAAGAAATTTTAAAAAAAGACTTGGATTCTTTTTAATCTATCTATTTTTAATTTCTTCTATTTTATAAAAATATATATGTATTCAATGTCATGGAACGAATTTGAATCTTTATCACTAGAAGTTGCAAAAATTATCAAACAATCAAAAAATAATTATGATTTACTTATTTGTGTAAGTCGTGGTGGTTTGTTATTAGGCAAGATTTTGTCAGAAGTCTTAGATACTCCTCTTGCAATAATTTCTGCAAAATATGTTAATGACACCTATCTTGTTGATGATAAAATTTCTTCAACTGTTCCAATTAAGGGAAAAATTCTTTTAATTGATGATGTTTTAGAAGAAAATTCTTTAAAAATAATTGACGTTATAAAAAAGAATAAATCTGTTTTATGTGTAGATCTAGCTAGTGTTTTTTACAGAGCAAAAAATAAAAAATTCAAACCAAATTTTTTCATTAATGAGATAAAGGACAACATTTGGGTCTCTTTTCCATACCAATCAAAACATTTAAAAGAAGAATTTACTGAATAATATATACATATACTTAAATTTTTTAAAGATAATTAATATGATTACAAAAATAAAAAACTCATAATCTTTTTTTATAAAAAAAGTTTTTGTAATCTATACTTTTAAATTTATGGAAATTGGATTTTATGGATACTACAGATGTTTTATTACTTAAAAAAAAATTAAAAGAAATTAAAAAATATAAAGGCGATGGAACTCAATTAATTAGTTTATATCTGCCACCTAATGCTGATAGAAGTGCAGTAACTAAGCAATTAACAGATGAAATAAGTCAATCAGCAAATATAAAAAGTCAACAAACCAGAAAAAATGTTCAAGCTGCATTAAGAAGATTAACTAATTATTTAAGACAAATTGATTTTAAATTGCCAATAAATGGTGTTGTTTTATTTTCAGGAAATGTTTCTGAAAATCCAGCAAAAAATGATGTTGTTTTGTTAGCAGTATCTCCTCCAAAGCCATTAGCTACTAAATTATATTGGTGTGATTCTGAATTTCACACTGGTCCATTAGAAGATATGGCCCAAACAGATGAAATTTATGCAATGATTGTAATTGATAAAAGAGAAGCAACAGTTGCAATTATAAGAGGAAAATCACATGAAATTGTAGCACATGAAACAAGTGGAGTTCCTGGAAAAAGTAGAGCTGGTGGACAATCTGCTGCTCGTTTTGAAAGATTAAGAGAGAAGGCTGCTGAGTCTTTTTATAAAAGGGTTGGAGAAAGAGTTAATGCCATATTGTTAGAAGAACCAAAGCTTAAGGGGTTAATAATTGGTGGTCCAGGACTTACAAAAAACGAATTTATAGAAATTGGCGATCTTGACCACAGATTAAAACAATTAGTTATGGGGACTGTTGACACATGTTATACAGATGAATCAGGAATAAAGGAAGCACTTGACAAATCTGGAGAAATATTAAAAGATGCAAGCATTATTAAAGAAAGAAAACTATTAGAAAAATTTATAGAATTGGTATCAAAGAATGCTGAAGCAACTTATGGACTAAAAGAAGTTTTAGATTCTATTAATATGGGTAAGGCTGATATTGTTTTATTATCTGAAGGACTGGAATGGTCTGTTATTAAATATCAATGTCAAAAATGTAACCAATTTACTCCAAAAATAATAAAAGACAATTTAAAAAAACCAGATGGAATAATTCCATGTCAATATTGTGAAAGTGATTCTGAAGAATTTGAAACTGTTGATCTTTATGATTATTTATCAGAAGTTTCTGATCTAATGGGAACAAAGGTAACATTAATTTCTGTAGAAAGTCCTGAGGGTGCACAGTTTTTGAATGTGTTTGGTGGAATTGCTGCTTTATTGAGATATAAATAAGAATAATTATGGAATTTAAATACTTAACAACAACTCCTCCAATTGGTGGGCGAATAAAGCAGATTTGTGATGATTTTTTGGTTGAAGAAATTGGAAAAGATTATAATACAAAAATAATTTATCTTCCTGATAAAAGAGTAGAAGTTGATTGGAATCAAGTTTATGAAAATAAAAAAGATCTTAAATATCTTTTAGTTGATATGGAAAAATATAACATGTCAACAACTTCTGCAATAAATGATGTTTCTAGATATTTGAGAATCAGTAAAAAAAAAATAGGTTATGCTGGTCTAAAAGATAAACGAGCAATTACTTGTCAAAAAATATCTATTTCTGATCCACCAAAGGAAAGAATTGAAAAATTTTATTATAAAAATGTGAAGATCTATAATCCAATTTGGTCAAATAAAGAAATAACTATTGGAGATTTAGAAAAAAATAAATTTACAATGACTGTAAGAAACATAAAAGATAAAACAAAAGAAGATTTAGAAAAATTATTTTTAAAATTTAAAGAAGAAATAGAGACTTACGGAATAATAAATTATTTTGGAGAACAAAGATTTGGTGGAGTTAGATCTATAACTGACAAGGTTGGAAAACTTTTGTTAAAAAGACAATATAAAGAAGCAGTGTTATTATATTTAACAGAAACAAGCCCATTAGAAAAAGAAGAAATAAAAAATGCAAGATTAGAGCTTAAAGAAAATATGGATTTTGGAAAAAGTGCTGCAAATTTTCCAGTAAAAGACGGTTATGAAAGACAAATGTTAAATCATCTTGCAAAATATCCAACAGATTTTTTAGGTGCAATAAAGGTTTTACCAATAAGTATTCAATATCTTTTTATTCACGCATATCAAGCATATCTTTTTAATGAATTATTAAATGAGAGGATAAATCGTGGTTTTACTTTAAATAAAATTGATGATGATAAAATAAATAATAATGGAGAAGTTGTATATCCATTATTTGGTTACGAATCTAGTTTTTCAAGCGGAGTTTTGGGTGAAATTCAAAGAGATTTATTTGAAAAAGAGAATATTAATATTAGTGAGTTCTTTAATAAAGATCATTCTGTTTTATCAAGCAAGGGTGAGTTTAGAGAAATAAAAGTTTTTGCATATGATCTTTCTTTAATTAATATTGAAGAAGATGATCTTAATTTAGATTCATTAAAACTAACTTTTTCATTTGTTTTAGATAAAGGTAATTATGCCACAAATATTGCAAGAGAACTAATAAAACCAAAAGAGATGCATGGTTGGTATTAGTCTATTTGCCAGTGGACA
>JAQUVR010000041.1 GCA_028693335.1 Candidatus Iainarchaeum sp.
CTAAAACTTGTGGATGAATGTTTCTTATTTCTTTAGAAAAATTAGAATTAATCTCTTTTCTAAAAATCATTTCTACTTTTTCAAGAGGTAAGGATAAAAGATATAATCTGTAATCTAAAACTTTTACACGTGATAAGATCTTCTTTCTCAAAACGGGATTAGTTTTAAGTTCTTTATTTACTGCAGATACTTTTTGATCAATAAGCTCAGAAATGATTCTTTTTGATTGTTCTGGTAAAAGATTATAGATCTGACCTAATTTTGGTTTTGTAAGACCACTTGATAATCTTAAAACAGAAACATTTTTCCCATCAAAATAAAATATTTCATTTGGTTTTGCTGATTTATTATACTCAATAACAGTATCAGCAGAAAATTTATCATAAAAACCAGTACTTTTCTTTAATTCTATTGCTTTTTTGTGAGCTTCTAAAAATGCTTTTTTGTCGGCTACATTTTTATAAGCAAGTCCACTACCAATGGTGATACCACCAATTGCAATACCTGCTGCTATTTTTTTTGAAACTGGTTTAATGTTTTCTTTTATTTTTTGTTTTATATTTCTTGGCATATTTTCTCATTTTTTATGTTATTAACAAAGAATCAAATAAATGTAATTTCTTTTTTACTGGATCATAAAAAGTATTTTGTGGAGAAATATCAAAAATTTTTGGTGCGGTTTTAAAACCATATTTACTATAGTTTTTTTCTAAATAATTTTCTACCCTTGTAGCCACTTTTGAAAGATATCTGTCTATAGATTCTTTTTGTGATTTAGATATTTTGTGTTCATCATATAACTCACTAACCGTTTTTAGATCCATATACTCATAACAAATAAAACTTCTTTTCTTAATTGCATCAACATAAGAAAAAACGGAATTTACTATATCTAACCTTCTACCAACAACTCCAGAATCTGCAATAATTTTTAAAGCAAGAGATTCAGAAAAACCATCAGATCCTCCAAAACCCCTAATTCCATGTCTATTAATTTTATCTATAATATCTACATCATATCTTAAATTTTCAGATCTTTGTAATCTAAAAAAATCTTGAATATCTAATTCTTTTATAAAATATCTTTCTGTTTTTCCATTTCTAAAAAACTCTAAAGAATATAGACTAGTATTATATGAAGCATCCTCTCTACTTTTTGTAATAGATAATCTCCTTATTTGAAATTTATCTGTTTTTATCTCTGGAAAGCCTTTATTTGCAACCATCTTTAAAAATTCTCTTAATATTTCTGGATTTTCTCTTAGTTTTTGTCTAGCGGATCCAGTATAAGAAAGTGCATGTGATTTTGACTTATGGAATGAAATATCCATTGGTTTTCTTTGTATTTTTGGCTTCAACTTAATAATCACTTTAAAAAAATTATTTCTTTTTTATTTTTTCTTCTAAAAGATCTAATTCTAATTTTTGAATTTCTAATAATCTTTGCCATTGATGTTGTGTTAAATGATCTATTTTTTCATGCAATTGTCTAATCTCTAATTCTGATTTAAGATTTATTTTATAATCATTTTCTGCTCTTTGTCTATCTCTTTGTTCCTTTCTATTTTGTGACATCATAATAATTGGTGCCTGTATTGCTGCAAGACAAGACAAAAAAAGATTCAGTAAAATAAAAGGGTATGGATCAAATGGACTTAAAATGAAAAAAACATTTATAAGCACCCAGATTAATAAAAAAAAACCAAATAAAATAATAAAAGTCCAAGAACCACCAAACTCTGCAACCTTATCTGCCAGTTTTTGACCAAATGTTAATTTCCCAGATTTTTTTTCTTTATCTAAATTTTTTACTAATGATTCATGAGCAACCATACTTTTTAGAACATCTTTATCTAATTTATTTAATTCACCTTTTTCTTTCTTTAACAAAATTTCCAAATATTCAGCCCTAAATTCATTAAGTTCTTCTTTAGAAATATATCCTGTTAAAGATATATCCGGATGATTTTTTTTAATTAAGTTAACAATTTCTAATCTTATTGATGAAATTGCAACATAATCAGAATTGTTTATTTCTTTTTTAGATATTTCAGATATTTTTCCATTCATAAATATTTCTTATTTTATGTTTATTTAAAGGAATATGGTTCTTGATAATAATCTTTAATATATTTAATCAACTCAGGATTAATTTTATTTGCTTCAGTAATACATTGACTAACAAATGATCTATACGAAAAATGTGCATGCTCTGTTGTTCTTGTTTTACTTACATGATCAAGTTCTCTTGCATTTATTGTATAAAGTATTTTTGCATTTGTTGCAAGTGGACAAACATATTGACAAAATTCCTTAGAAAATCCTTTATTTATTAATTTTGTCCAAAAATCATATGCTTTTTTTAATCCTAAAAGATATTCTTCCTTACAATCTTCTAAAAACACAGGAACAGAAAAACCATATTCTGGAGAAATAGTACTACTAATCCAAGTAAGCATTCTATTTCTATGAAGATCTCTCCAAGCCCCAAAATCAATAATTCCTTCAAAATTATAGGTTGCAAGTTCTAATGATCTATGTGGTCTATATCCAGTACAATCAAAACAAAATATTTCTTGTAGATATCCATTTATTCTTTCAGTAGACAACTTTTCATTATTTAAAAAAATATTTTCATCTTTATATTCAACAAAAAAACCCATATCCACCAAATAATTATATACAACCAGTTTTGCAGAATTATTGGTGTGATCTAAAATGCGCACCCTGTTTTCAATATTTTCAAAAACAAAATCATTAATTTTTAGATTATCTTTGTTATTTGGGTTATCAGAAATTGGATTAATATCTTTATTATTATCTTTAAATTTTTCACGATCTTTATTAATCACACAAGTCTCCATATCCAAAAGAGTTGGATAAACTTTAATTAGTTCTTTTTGCATTTCATCTGCAATTTCATTTAATTCAATAATATTATTTGAAAAAAGATCAACTATCAAAGATCTAAACACCTGCGAATTTGTAGTAATTGCAAAATTTGTATAAGCACTTGCTGGTAAAATATATCTTGCAGAATCAAATGCTTTTTTTTTAATGGATTTTTCATCCAATGTGATTTTTTTATTTTCTAATTCTTTTTCAATTCTAGATATTATTTTTGGTAAGATAATCGAATAGGTTTTAAACAAAAAATCCATAGTCTCAATATACTCTTTTCTAAGATCTTTATTTTCAGGCAAATCAAATTCCTTTGGAATAATATAACAAGGTTTAGAAAAATCTTGATATCTTGTTGATTTTTCAAGATATGCAGCAAGTCTTTTATTTTCACAGTATCTGTTTGTTGCAAGCATACTTGTGTTTTCAAAACACAAAGTAACATTTCCATGTTGTTCAATAGAATGATGAGCTACACCAAGAGTTATTCCTTTATGGAATTTACCAATTTTTTCTTTATCAAAACCTTCATCAGTTAATATCTCCTTTACAATCTGTTCAAAAGATTTTGCACTTTGACTTAATCTTGCAACAGTTCTTGAATGTGCTTCTGCAAAGTTTTGATTTGAAACCACTAATGGTATTTTTTCTTGATCAATAACTTCTAAAACAATATGATCTAATAACTTTATTTTTCTTTTAAATTCATCCATATTTACTTTCCCCCCTAACAAAAGATAATTATAATCTTAGCTTTTTTTGCAACAATTTTACTTTCTTTTTTTTATTTTGAGTTGATCTTCTTGAGTGTCCAAAATCTAGACGATCATTTAACTTTGGTCCACTTTCAAATGATCTAAACAATGATATTTCTTTAATAATATCAACTTTATCAATAGAAATTTTCTTCTTTCTTAACTCACCCAATAAATAACTTGTCCACGTTCTTACACAATTAGTTTTATCAGCATATTCCCCAAAAGAAGAAACAGACACCTTTGGTTCTAATCTCTTTAATATTGATTTTGGAACAATTCTTTCTTTTAATCTTGAATCAATTTCATCAAATATTGGATTATTAGCAGTAACAATAAACCTTTCATTAAGATGTTTCTTTCCAAATTTAGTAAAACGATCTAACATTACCTTGTAGATCCATTCGTTTGTGTGTTTTATTGGTTTTGTTGGCAATATTTCAATTAATATTAAAACAGCATTAGGCTTATCTTTGTATTCTAATAATTTTTTACCATATGCTGCTAATGACTTTTTTATTTGAACATTAAATCTTTTATCTTTTTTTAATTTAGTTATTAATTCTTCAGGAGATAATGGATTTTCAGGATTATCATATTTTTCAACAAACTCATATAAGACATTATGTAATGGGTGAACTAATAGAACAATCTCATTATATTTTACTTTTTCTTTTTTTTTAAATAGACTGAACATAAAATAACATCTTTTTTAATAATTTTTAAGGAGTTGGAAAATTTTTTAATAATTCTTTAATTTCTTGCTTTATTTTATTATGTAAATCTAGATCTTCTGGATTAGATAAAACAGCATTAATATATTTTGCAATAATTTTCATTTCTTCTTCCTTGCATCCCCTTGTAGTAATAGCAGGAGTACCAATTCTTATTCCACTTGTTACCATTGCAGATTTTGGATCGTTTGGAATAGAGTTTTTATTTACAGAAACTCCTACACTTTCTAAAAGTGTTTGAGCTTTTTTACCAGATATATTTTTTTTTCTTAGATCAACTAACAATAAATGATTATCTGTACCACCAGTAACAAGATCAAAACCATAATTTAGTAATTCTTGTTCTAATATTTTTGCATTTTTTAAAACTTGTTTTTGATATTCTACAAAAGATAAATCCATAGCCTCAATAAAACAAATAGCTTTTCCTGCAATTATGTGTTCTAGTGGCCCTCCTTGAAATCCAGGAAATGCTGCTTTATTTATCTTTTCTTCATTTTCTTTATTAGATAAAATAAATCCACCTCTTGGCCCTCTCAAAGTCTTATGAGTTGTAGATGTTATTACATCTGCAAAAGGGATTGGAGACATGTGTAGATCTGTTGCAACTAACCCAGCAATATGTGCCATATCAGCCATTAAATAAGCATTACAAGAATCAGCAATTTCTCTAAATTTTTTAAAATCAATTTTTCGTGGATATGCCGAAGCTCCACAAACAATCATTTTTGGTTTAATTTCTTGAGCTTGTTTTAATATTTGATCATAATCTAAAAAACCATCTTGATCTGTTGTATATTGAAAAGCTTCATAATTAGTTCCAGAGAAGTTTAGTTTAAAACCATGAGTCAAATGACCACCACAATCTAAAGACAGACCTAAGATCTTATCTCCAGAATTTAAAAAAGAAAAATAAGAAATAATATTTGCATTAGATCCAGAATGTGGTTGAACATTTGCAAAATCACATTTAAATAATTTTTTAGCAGAATCTATTGCAATTGCTTCAATATCATCAACAAACTCACAACCAGAATAATATCTTTTTTGAGGATATCCTTCAGCATATTTATTTGTTAAAACAGAACCGCACGCATCTCTTATTGCTTTAGAACAAAAATTTTCGGATGCTATTAATTCTATGGTGTTTTCTTGTCTGATTTTTTCTTTTTCAATAAGATCAAATATTTCTTTTGATTGATTATTCATAAAAATGCACACATTTTAAACTTAAATTGTATTAATTGTTACAATAGATTCAGATTTTTCAGTTACAACATTATAATCATTAAAATGTTCTCCAACTATTATCTTTATTCTATGTGTTCCTGGTTTTATTCCTGTAAATGGATATACACTATAGTTTAGATTAATACTCTCATTTGACTTAATAAAACCAATTCTTTTATACTCTTCTCTCTTTGAGCCAACCTTATCAAAACAAAGATCAGAATCTGGAATTAGCTCTATACTTATTTGCTTTGCAGAAAGAGTGGTGTTTGTTAATTTTATTTGTAGATCAATTGGTTCTTTGCTATTTATATTTAGTCTATAGGGATAAATTCTAGTAAATATTTTTATCATTTCTCTATCACCATTTTTTATTTAAAAACTAAACTAATTATAATTATTTAAATTATAAGTGATTATAAATATATTTATTTTTAGGCAAATATTTTCAATAAACC